>NZ_DBNGPQ010000008.1:0-94054 GCF_057122925.1 Umezawaea sp.
GGCCAGCAGCACCTTCTGCTGGTTGCCGCCGGACAGCTCCGACACGAGCTGGTCGGGGTTGGACACCTTGATGCGCAGCCGCTTCACGAAGGTGTCGACGATCCGGTCCTGCTTCTCCCTGCTGACCACGCCGAAGCGGGACAGCTGGGGCAGCGCGGCGAGCACGATGTTCTCCCGCACGGACAGGTTGGGGATGATCCCCTCGGCCTTGCGGTCCTCGGCCAGCATGTTGATGCCCGCGCGCATCGCCGCGCCGACGTCACCGGCCTTCAGCGCCTTGCCGCCGACCAGGACCGTGCCGCCGTCGAGCGGCAGCGCGCCGACGATGGCCCGCGCGGTCTCGGTGCGGCCGGAGCCCAGCAGCCCGGCGAGGCCCACGACCTCGCCGGGCCGGATCGACACCGACACGTCGGTCAGCCGCACCCCGCTGGACAGGTTCTCCGCCCGCAGCAGCGGTTCCTTCCCGGCGTTGTGATCCTCGCCGAACGCGGTCGCGCCGTGCTCGCGGATGTCGCTGACGCTGCGGCCGAGCATCAGCGCCACCAGCTCGATGCGCGACAGGTCGTTCAGCGGTCCGGTGTGGACCATCTTCCCGTCCCGCAGCACGGTGACCCGGTCGCAGATCCGGTACAGCTCGTCCATCCGGTGGCTGACGTAGACGACCGCGATGCCCTTCTCGTGGAGCCGTTCGACGACCGAGAACAGCGTCTCGACCTCGCGCGGCTCCAACGACGACGTCGGCTCGTCCATGATCACCACGTCGGCGTCGGTCGAGACCGCCCGCACCAGCGCGACCATCTGCTGCTCGCCGACGCTGAGCGTCCCGAGTGGACGCTTCACGTCGGTGTCGATGCCGTAGCCCGACAGCAGCTCCTCGGCGTCGCGGTTCATCTTCGCCCAGTCCACGAGCCCGAACCGGGTCCGGGGCTCGCGGCCGAGGAACACGTTGCCCGCCACGCTGATCAGCGGGACGAGGTTGACCTCCTGGTAGATCGTGGAGATCCCTGCCTCCTGCGCCCGCACCGGGCGGTCGAAGGACACCACCTCGCCCCGCAGCCGGACCTCGCCGGAGTCGGGGCGGTGCACACCCGTGAGCACCTTGATCAGCGTGGACTTGCCCGCGCCGTTCTCCCCGACCAGGGCGTGCACCTCCCCCGGCCGCACCGTGAACGACACCCCGTCGAGCGCTCGCACGCCGACGAACTCCTTCACGACGTCCGTCACCTCCAGCACCGGTTCCACGTCAGTACGCGTTCCCGAGCTTCTGGCTCGCGTTGGTCTCGTCGTACTGGTCGTCGGAGATCACCACGTTCTCGCTGATCTCCTTGCCGTCGGCGAAGTCCTGGAGCACCTTGAACGACAGCGGGCCGAAGCGCGGGTTGGACTCGACGACCGCGTTGTAGCTGCCGTCGGCGACGAGCTGCACCGCGTTCTTGGTGCCGTCGATCGAGACGATCTTGACGTCCTTGCCGGGCGTCTTGCCCGCGCCCTTGAGCGCGGTGACGGCGCCGATGCCCATCTCGTCGTTCAACGCGTACACGGCGGTGATGTCCGGGTTGCTCTGGATGAGCTGCTCCATGACGGCCTGGCCCTTGGACCGGTCGAACTCGCCGGTCTGCTCCGCGACCACGGTCAGGCCGGGGGTCTTGGCCAGCTCGTCCTTGAAGCCCTTGGCGCGGTCGGTGGTCACGTTGTTGCCCGACGAGCCGAGCAGGATCGCGACCTTGCCCGTCCCGTTGGTCACGCGGGCCATCTCCACCGCGGCGCGCTTGCCCTGCTCGACGAAGTTGGAGCCGATGAACGTCAGGTAGTCGGTGCAGGGCGTGGAGGTCACCTTGCGGTCGATCGTCACGACCGGGACCTTCTTGGCCTTCGCCGCGTCGAGCGCGGGCTGGAGGCCGTCGGAGTTGAGCGGCGCCACGATCAGCAGCTGCGCACCCCGGTCCAACATGGACTTGATGTCGCTGATCTGCTTGTTCAGGTCGCTCTGCGCGTTGGTGACGAGCAGCTTGTCCTCGGGGATCCCCAGCTTCGCCGCCTCGTCCCTGATGGACTGGGTCTCGGCGGTGCGGAACGGGTTGGCCTCCTTCTCCGACTGGGAGAAGCCGACGATCGCGGACTTCACGTCCACCTTCGGGTAACCGGTCTTGTCGAGCGTGCAGCCGGGGCCCGATGCTTGGGACGCGGCGGCGGAGGCGGCGGGGCCGGCACTGGCCTGGCCGGTGGTCTCGGCTTCGCGGCTGGTGCAGGCCGTCAGCGCGACGGTGAGCGTGGTGACCGCGAGCAGGGCGGCTTTGGTGCGGCGCACGGGCGGCGTGGACATCGGTGGCTCCTCGGTCGGACGGCGTGAGCCCCGTCACGGAGACTGGGCGACAACAGATTTACATCGTTGGTACAACGTTGTAAAGACCCAGGTGAACCGGCTAGGATTCGTCGGGTCCCCAACTACCGACGCCGATGGGAGGCCGTTGTTGGCCACGCTCAAGGACGTCGCCAGGCTCGCCGGTGTGTCGGTCAAGACGGTGTCGAACGTGGTCAACGGCTACGAGTTCGTGAAACCGGACAACCGTCGCCGGGTCGAGGAAGCTCTGGCCACGACCGGCTACCGCCCGAACATCGGAGCGCGCAACCTGCGCCGCGGCCGGACCGGCTCCCTCGCGCTGGTGCTTCCCGAGCTGAGCATCCCGTACTTCGGCGAGATGGCGGGCCTGGTCCTGGAGGCCGCCGGGGAGCACGAGTGGAACGTCCTGATCGAACAGACCCTCGGCACCAGGGACCGCGAGCGAGCCACCCTCGCGGCACTGGGCCCGCACATGATCGACGCGGCCATCGTCAGCCCGGAAGCGCTGCACGCCAGGGACTTCGACCAGCTCGACCCCGGCATCCCGGTGGTCATGCTGGGTGAGCACTCGGTGGACGTGCCGATCGACCACGTGGGCATCGACAACGTCCTGGCGGCCACCGTCGCCACCCGCCACCTGGTGGAACTGGGCCGCAACCGCATCGCCGCCATCGGCGCCCACCCGTACCGCGGCACGGCCACCCAGCGCCTGGAGGGCTACCGGACGGCCCTGACGACGGCGGGCCTGCCGGTGCGCGAGGAGTACATCGTCCAGGCCCTGAACTACCACCGCCGCGACGGCGCGGACGCGATGGCCCACCTCCTGTCCCTGCCCACCCCGCCGGACGCGGTCTTCTGCTTCAACGACCTGCTGGCCATAGGCGCCCTGCGAGCGGCGGCGGAACACGGCGTCAGCGTGCCGAGGGACGTGGCGGTGGTCGGCTTCGACAACAACGAGGAGAGCGCCTACAGCATGCCCTCGTTGACCACGATCGCCCCGGACAAGGCGGCGATCGCCCACAGCGCGGTAGACCTGATCCGCCGCAGGCTCAAGGGCGGCCAGGACCTGGAACCGGAGGACGTGCAAACCCCGTTCTCCCTGGAGATCAGGGAAAGCACCAGGTAGCGGAACCAGCGGCGGAGCGGCCCCTCCGCCCCGCCTCCGCTCGCGAGCTCTCCCGGCGGCCGGCGCGGCCGAGCGCAGGCACGCACCCCACCCCCCGCTCCCGGCACCCAGGACCGCCCCGCGGCGCGCGTCCTCCCTTCGAAGCACCCGCACCATGTGACCCATGACACACTCTTCGGAGAACCTCCAGCCCGACCGGGGCGTCTAGCGGGGTGTGGGACCGATCAGGACCGAACCGACCGATGAGGAGCACCTCGTCAGGCTGGTCGCCAAGGGCGACCGGGCCGCCTTCGAGGAGCTCTACCGGAGAACCTCGCCGTGGATCGCGGTCCGCCTGCGCCGACGGTGCTCGGACGACCAGGTCGTCGCCGAGGTCATGCAGGAGACCTACCTCTCCGTCTGGCGGGCGGCGGGTGCCTTCGCGGGCGCGGGCGCCGGTGGCACCGCGGTCGGCTGGCTCTGGACGATCGCGGCCAGACGCCTGATCGACGCCTTCCGCAGACGCGCGCACCACGCCGTCCCGCCCGCCGCGGCGGCGCCGGAACCCGCCTCCGCCGCGGCGGAGGACGAGGTGCTCGCCCACGTCGTCGGCGACGAGGTCGGTGACGCGCTGCGGCGGCTCGCGCCGGAACTGCGGCAGGTGCTCCAGGCGATGGTGCTCGACGGGCTGACCGTGCGGGAGACCGCGGTCCTGCTCGGGGTGCCCGAGGGCACCGTCAAGACCCGCGCTCGGCGGGCACGGATCGCGATGCGGGAGGCGCTGACATGACCGTGGAACACCCCAGTGAGCGGCTCGTCGGCCGCTACGCGCGGGGCGAGGTGGACATCCCGGCCGACGAGGTGTGGGCCGTCGAATCGCACCTGGAGTCGTGCGCGGCGTGCCGGGCCCGGCTCGCGACCGCCGTCGAGGGGTCGACGTCCGCGCTGCTCGACGCCGTCTGGACGGACCTCGAACCGCGGCTCGTGCCGCAGCCCCGACCGAGGCGGCACCGGCTGCGCGGGCTCGCGGGCTGGATCAGCCCGACGATGGTGCCGTGGCTGGTGATGACGATGGCCGTCACGCTCCTGGCGGTGCTGCTCGACACCTTCGCCGGGTGGAACACCGGGCCGAGCGGCGACGAGCTCCCGCTGGTGCTGCTCGTCGCGCCGGTGCTGCCGGTGCTCGGCGTCGCGGCGGCGTGGGCCAAGGCGCTCGACCCGATGCACGAGGTGGTCGCGTCGACCCCCCGCGCGGGCCTGTACCTGCTGCTGCGGCGCACGGTCTCGGTGCTGGTGGTGGTGATCCCGACGCTGTTCGTCGCGGGGTGGGGCTCCTCCACCGCGCTCTGGCTCGTGCCGTGCCTGGCCTTCACCACCGGCACGCTCGCGCTCAGCGGCCTGGTCGGCATCACCCGCGCCGCCGCCGGGCTGATCGCGGTGTGGGCCGTCGTGATCGTCGCGCCCCCCGTGGCGCTGGACCAGCCGTCCGTCGTCCTGCACGAGAACGGACTTCCCGTGTGGGGCGCGCTCTTCGTGCTCGGGGGACTCGTCGTGGCCGTCCGCAGGGGCGCCTACGCGGACCTGGGCGCACACCGATGAAGGGGAACAGGATGACCAACGCGGTGGACACCGCACCCACGACCTACGCGTGGGAGATCAAGGCGACCGGGCTCGTGGTCCGCGCCGGGGCGCGCAAGGTCGCCGTCGACGGGCTCGACCTGTCGCTCGGGACCGGCGTGCACGGCCTGCTCGGCCCCAACGGCGCGGGCAAGACCACCCTGATCAGGGCACTGGCGACGGTGCTCCGCCCGGCCGGTGGCGCGCTCGAACTGCTCGGCACGGCCGTCGGGGGACGTGCCGACCAGCGCGAGGTGCGCCGCAGGCTCGGGTACCTGCCGCAGGAGTTCGGGTACTACAAGCGCTTCACGGTCCGCGAGTTCGTCGAGTACATGGCGTGGCTCAAGGAGATGCCGAAGCGGGACGTCGCCGCCGCGGTGCAGCGGGCCATCGAGCGGGTGGGCCTCGCCGACCGCGCCGACTCCAGGATGAAGACCCTGTCCGGGGGCATGGTGCGGCGGGCCGGGATCGCGCAGGCCATCGTCAACGACCCGACGGTCCTGCTGCTCGACGAGCCGACGGCGGGCCTCGACCCGGCGCAGCGGCTGCGGTTCCGCGAACTGCTCCAGGAACTCGGCACCGACAGCTGCGTCGTCGTGTCGACCCACCTGGTCGAGGACGTGGCCACCGCGTGCACCGACGTCGTGCTGTTCGCCGAGGGCAAGCTCGTCTTCCAGGGCACCCCGGCGCAGCTGGCCGCGGCGGGCACGTCCGAGCACGTCGGCGACAGCCCCATCGAACGCGGCTACACCGCGCTCCTCAACCAGGGAAGGGGTGGCTGGTGAACCGGCGGATCCTCGGTGTCGAACTGCGGCGCTCGGTGGCGCCGTGGATCAGCGCGCTCGTGCTGCTGCTCACGCTGGGCCTGTTCTACCTGCTCAGCGCGCCGTGGACGAAGGGCTCGGTGGCGTGGGACGAGCAGTTGTACGCCACCACCCGGTGGCTCCGGTTCATGCTGGTGTTCCTGTGGCCGCTGGCGGTCGGCGCGGGCGCCCTCCAGGGTTTGCGCGACCACCGCTCGCGCATGGTCGAACTGCTCACCTCCACCCCCCGACCCGCCCTGCACCGGACCGCCGGGACCGCGGGCGCGATCGGTCTGCTGCTGGCCACCGCGTACCTGCTGCTGACCGCGATCGGCGGCGTGCAGGCGCTCGCGGGTGACGGCTACCTCTCCGCCACCTGGGTGCCCACCGCGCTGGTGGGGGTGCTCGGCCTGGTCGCGGGGGCGTGGCTCGGCCTGGGCATCGGGCGGACGATCCCGTCGCCGCTGGTGCCGCCGCTGCTGTCCGTGGTCGCGCTGGTGGCGATGATCCCCCTGTCGATCGAGGACAACGGCATCCCCTACCGGGTCTCGCTGCTCTCCCCCTCGCTCGCTCCGTTGGACAACGTGTTCACCGCGGTCGCCCCGGCCGCGAACGCGGGCCAGGCCCTGTGGCTGGCCGGGCTGGCGGCGACCGGCGTCCTGCTGGCGACCGCCTCCACGGTGCGCACCCGCCTGGCGGCCCTGCTGCCGGTGGCGCTGAGCGCCGCGCTGGCGACCGCCGTGCTGCCGTCCACCGCCTCGGAGACCTACGTCGTCGACGCGGCGGCGGCCGAGCAGGTGTGCGACGGCGACGTGTGCGCGTCGCGGGTGCACGAGGCCCGGCTGCCGCTCCTGGCCGGACCGGGCGAGGACGCCCTGCGGCTGCTGGCGAAGCTCCCGGACGCGCCGACCACCGTCCGCGAGCACACCGGGGAGGTCCCCCGGATAGGCCCCCGTCCCCGCTCCGCCGACGCCGTGACCTACGTGTTCGACGAGTGGCGGTTCGCCAAGCCCACCGGCACCGACCTCACCCGCATCCTCGTGGCGGGCGCGGGCCTCCCCCCGTGCTACGGCCTGAACACCGCCGGGGTCGTCGTGCAGCGCGAGCACGTGGCGCGCCTCGTGACCGCGGCCTGGTTCACCGGCGAGCTGAAGCCGCTGGTGGGCAGCAACTACCTCAACGGCGGCGCGATGGCCGACGCCGAGCGGACGTGGGCCACCTTCCGCACCCTGCCCGGGACCGAGCAGCTGGCCCGCGTCCAGGCGGCCCGCCGGATCGGCGTCTCGTGCGAGGGCGACCAGTGGGAGGCGTTGACCGGATGAGGTGGCTGACCCTCTACGCCCGCTCCCGCCAGGTCCCGGCGACCCTGGTGGCCGCCCTGGTCACGACGTTCGCCGTGTGGGCCCTGGCCGACCCCCCGGACCCGCACCTGGCGGCACTGTCGCTGGTCGCCGCCGTCGCGGTCCTGGCCACCGGTCTCAGCGGCCAGGACCCGCACCTGGACCGCACGGCGGCGATCCGCTGGCTCCCCCGCCGCCTCGCGCACGTGGTCCTCATCGCCGCGGTGTCGGCCGCCCTCCTGCTGGTCTTCACCACCGACCTGGCCCCGGTGTCGTTCGTGCTCCGCGACAGCGCGGGCCTGGCGGGCCTGACCGCCCTGGCGGCGGCGGTGTTCGGCGGCCACCACGCCTGGACCCTCCCCCTGGGCTGGCTCGCCGTCGCCCTCTTCATCCCGCGGACCGACGACGTGGGCACGCGGGTGCTGACGTGGATGCTCCAGGAACCGGACACCCCGGTGGCCTCGTGGACGGCGGGTGTGCTGGCCGTGGTCGGCACGGCGACGTACGCGGTGCTCAGACCGAGGCGCTGAACTCGCGGCGGTGCCAGGCGAAGTACTGCTCCGACTCCGCCCGGTGGGCGGTGCACCGACGTCCGTGCAGGCGGCGGAGGTGCTCGCCGACGAGGCCGGTCAACTCGGTCTCGGCGGGCGTGGCCACCAGCGTGCCCGTGGCGTCGACCGTCACGTGGCCCGCCTCGTAGAGGTGGTCGCAGCCGAACACGCAGGCCAGCATCGCGACGTTCCGCACGTCCGCGCGCTCGGCGGGGGAGCACTCCGACCGGCGCTTGACGTGGGCCGCCACCAGGAACTCCGCCGGGACCAGGTGGCCGCAGAGGTCGCACGGCGCCTGGACCCGGTCGCCCAGGAGCGCCCGCCGCAGCCTGCCCTGCTCCCGGCGGTACGGCCGCAGGGCGACCCCGTCGAGGCCGTCCAGCCGCGGGTCGTCGGGAACGGGGACGTCGACGGGCCCGGTCAGGGTGATCCTGGCCGGGCGCGTCGACGCCGCGGCACCCGGCAGCGTGGCCAGCACGGCGCCGACGAACGCGCTGCGGTAGCCCAGCTCCCGCACGGTGACGCCGACGGAACCGTCGCGCCGCAGCAGGTCGAGCCCGTTCTGGACCATGAGCACCGGGACCGGTTCACCGTCCGGTGACGCGTCGGTGGCCACGACCGCCACCGAACCCCTCAGCGCCAGCACCCTGTTGGGGGCGCCGGTCACCGTCCGGATCTCCTGGCCGACCAGCGGTTCGATGATCTCCAACGCGGTCGGCAGCACCGAGTCGCAGCCCGACAGCCCCACCTCGGCCAGCAGCCCGTCGACGTCGACGACCACCGACCGGTCGCGGACCACGTCGACCACCTGCGCCCGCAGCACCCGGTTCCGCAGCAGACCGGCCACCCTCCGGGTGAACCCGGTCCCCTCCCACAGGTTCGCGCCCACGAGGCTCTGAACGGCCTCCTCGGGCGTGGCCCCGTCCGGGCCGAACCGGGCGAGCACCCTCCTCGCCCCACGGCGGAACTCCGCCGGGTCGAAGTGCCGGTCGTGTCCCACGACGAGTTGACCGACGGCCCACAGCAGGACCACCGATCCGACCGGCGTGAGGTCGTCGACGGACACCAACAGGCTCGGCACGACCACGTCGACCGCCGCATCCCCCGCTCGCACACCGCACACAGTGACACATGGTCAACAACCACGACACCGCCCACCGTCAACGACCATCCGGGTGACCCCCTCGCACGCCACCCGACAAAGCAAATCCCCCCGTCAACGAACAGACCACACAGTCCTTTCATTCACACCAGCCGGGACACGGCGTTTCCCGCGAGTGAGAAGAGATGGGCTGCTGGGTTCCGTTCGTCGACGTGGACGACGGCGCGCGTTCGCCGCACTGGCCTGCGCGGTGGTGGCCGGGTTCGGCACCGTCGTCGCGACCCCCTCCACCACGGCGGCCCCCGCACCGGCCGCGAGCCGGTGCGGCCCGCTGGACGTGGCGTTCGCGCTGGACGACACCGGCAGCACGGGCGGCACCATCGCCACCATCAAGACCGGCGTCAACAGCATCGTCAACGACGTCGTGGCGGCGTCGGGCGGCGACCACCAACTGGGCCTGGTGACGTTCGAGGACACCGTGTCGGTGGTGAACGACCCGGCGCCCGGCAACGCGGGCCCGGTCGTGCACCACGTGACCGACGTCCTCGCCGCGAGCGCGGGCGGCGGTGAGCCTGAGGCGTCGGACGAGGTCGTGAACACGACCAGGCGTCCGACAGCGGGGTCGAGCCGAACCCGAACGGGTCGGTGTGGAGCAGCCCGGACGCCAAGGTGTGCCCGACGGCGGCGGACTGCTCACCGCGGTGGCGGCGGGATCGACTCGATGCCGGGTGCCTGCTCCGGCCACACCAGCAGCACCGGGCACGGGGCGTGGTCGACGACGAAGCGCGTGGCGTGACCGAGGCTCCTCGGGCCGAGGCGGTCGCGGTCGCCGTCGCGGGCGACGATCAGCAGGCCCGCGCCCTCCGCCGCGGCGACGACCTCCTCCTCGGGGCGGCCGTGGCGGTTCACCGCGGTGGCGGGCAGCTCCAGCTCCGCGGCGGCCACGTCGAGCAGGTGCCGCGCGGCGACCTCGGCGAACTCCTCCACCTGGAGACCGGGATCGCGTTCGGGGTGGCCCCTGCCGAGCAGCCCCGCGAACGCGCCGTGCGCCGCACCCGGCACGTCCGGCGCGGTCACGTGCAGCAGCACGACCCGCGAGCCGGGCGGGGTGAGGTTCCGCGCGGCGTGCACGCAGGCCCGCCAGGTGCCCTCGACGACCCAGACGACGACGTCCACCTCAGCCTCCGATCACGGTCAGCCCCACCCAGAGTCCCAGGACGGAGAGCACGAGGGACACCGGCACGGTGAGCAGGCCGAGCCGGGTGAACTCGGCGAGGTCGGTGCTCGTGTCGTGCTGGTGCAGGATGCGGCGCCACAGCAGGGTCGCCAGCGACCCCACGTAGGTCAGGTTGGGGCCGATGTTGACGCCGATGAGGACGGCCAGCACCGCGCCCGTCCCGCCCGAGGCCGCCAGCGGCAGCAGCACCAGCACGGCGGGCAGGTTGTTGATCAGGTTGGCGAGGACCGCGGCGACGGCCGCCAGGCCGAGCAGCGCGAGCAGCGAGCCGCCGCTCGGGACGAGGTGGCCGACGGCGTCGGACAGCCCGTTGTCGACGACCGCGCGGACGACGATCCCCAGTGCCAGGACGAAGAGGAGGAACGGGACGCTCGTGGACCCGAGCAGCGCGCGGGGTGCGGTCGTGCGGCGCACGAGGGCGCGCACGGCCAGCACCAGCGCCCCGCCGAACGCCGCCCACGCCGGGTCGACGCCGAGCGGTGAGGTGACCGCGAACCCGATCAGGGTCAGCGCCAGCACGACGAGCACGAACCGCGGCGCGGGGCGGGCGGGCACCGGCAGGCCCGCGTCGGCGCCCGCCGCGAGGTCGGTGGCGAAGAACAGCCGGAACACCGCGTACTCCACGGCGATGGCGGCGAGCCACGGCAGCGCCATCAGCCCGGCGAAGCGGGTGAACGAGATGCCCGCCGCGGTGAAAGCCAGCAGGTTCGTCAGGTTCGACACCGGCAGCAGCAGCGACGCCGAGTTGGCCAGGTGCGTGCACGCGTACACGTGCGGCTTGGGCCGTGCGCCCAGCCTGGACGCGGTGGCGAACACCACGGGCGTCAGCAGCACGACCGTGGCGTCCAGGCTGAGCACGGCCGTGATGGCGGCGGCGACGCCGAACACGGAGCCCAGCAACCGCTTCGGGCTCCCCGCGCACAGCCGGGCCATGAGCGACCCGGCCGCCTCGAACAGCCCCTCGTCGGCGCACAGCCGGGCGAGCACCAGCACCGCGGCGAGGAAGCCGACGACCGGAGCCAGCCGTTCGACCTCCGCGACCGCGTGCGGCACCGAGATGGCGCCGGTCGCCAGCACCACGAGCGCCGCGGGCACCGCCGCCACCGCCTCGGGCCACCCCCTCGGCCGGACGACGGCGAACGCCAGCACCGCCACCAGCAGCACCACGGACACGACGGTGTTCAGCTCGCACCTCCCCGCACGACGGACATCATCCAGCGCGGGTGGCCGACCGGCAGATCAGCTGCCCCAGAAGGCGTCCTCGACGTCCTGGTCCGAACCGAACAGCCACGCCTCCGCGATCACGCCGTCGGCGATCCGCAGCAGGTCCACCCCGTCCAGCGCGAGCGACGCGCCGTCGCGCTCGGCCACGAAGTGGATGGTGGCGGCGACCAGGTCGCCGTTGCCCATGAGGTGGTCGACGCGGTCGATCCGGAAGGTGCCGCGGCTGCTCTCCACCATCCCGCCGATCATGGCGAAGACCTCGCCCGCGCCGGAGCGGGTGCCGGAGAAGCGGTTCGCGCCCGGCTGGTGCCAGACGACGTCCGGCGACAGCAGCGCGCCGACGGTGTCGAGGTCGCCCGCGGCGAGCGCGTCGAAGTACTTCCGGACGACGGCGGTGTTCTGGTC
This sequence comes from Umezawaea sp., assembly GCF_057122925.1. Lineage (NCBI taxonomy): Bacteria > Bacillati > Actinomycetota > Actinomycetes > Pseudonocardiales > Pseudonocardiaceae > Umezawaea > Umezawaea sp. Next base: position 11,726 of record NZ_DBNGPQ010000008.1, read on the forward strand.
GGACATGTGGAGCCTCCCTGTTGTCGTTGCAGGGAGCTATGGTTTCTTTTGGTAATCAATTACCTCAAGGTAACCATTGGACGGATGCGAGCCATGTCACACACTCCGCGCTGGGACGTGCTGACCAGGACGTGCCCGTCGCGCACGTCCCTGGCCCGCATCGCGAACAAGTGGACGGCGATGGTCGTGATCACCCTGGCCGACGGGCCCCGGCGGTTCGGCGAGGTCCGCGAGGCCCTGGACGGCATCAGCGGCAAGGTCCTCACCTCGACGCTGCGCGACCTCGAACGCGACGGGCTGCTGCGGCGCACCGCCCACGCCGAGGTGCCGCCCAGGGTCGAGTACGAGCTGACCCCGCTCGGCCGCACGCTGCGCGGTCCGCTGGAGGCGCTCTGCCGCTGGGCGGAGGAGCACATCCCGGAGGTGCTGGAGGCGCGGGACGAGTTCGACGCTCAGGCGGACCGGGGGTAGAGCGCCGCCACGCCGCCCGAGAGCCGCGACTGGACGGCGCGGCTGCGGTCGTCGGCCACGATCTCGGGCTCCCCCGCCTCCACGCCGTCCAGCGCGAGGGCCGCGATGACGGCCGGGTCGCTCTTGGGCGCGTCGACGTGCCCGACCATGTCGGTGTCGAGGAACCCGACGTGCAGCGCGCTGACCCCCGTGCCCTGCCCGGCCAGTTCGATGCGCAGCGCGCTGGTGAGCGACCAGGCGGCCGACTTCGCCGCCGCGTAGGCGCTGAAACCGGGCCTGGTCACCCAGGACAGGACCGAGAGCACGTTCAGCACCGCGCTCTCGTCGTGCTCGGCGAGCTGCGGCGCGAACGCCCTGGTGACCAGCAGCGTGCCGAAGTAGTGGGTGTCCATCTCCAGCCTGATGTCCTCCAGCGAGCCGTCGGCCAGCGACGCCCCGGTGAACGACCCTGCGTTGTTGATCAGGATCGAGACTCCCGAGGTGGCGCGTGCCGCGGCGGCGACCGACTCGGGGTCGGTCACGTCGAGCGCGATCGGGACGGCTCCGGGGAGGTCGACGGACGCAGGGTTCCGAGCACCCGCGTAGACCGTGGCTCCCCTCTTGATCAGCTGTTCGGCGAAGTGCCGCCCGAGTCCGCGGTTGGCACCGGTGACGAGTGCGGTGCGGCCTGCGAGGTCCATGTCGACTCCCATCCGAGTTGGTGGTTCCACCGTACTCCCTGGATTGGAAGTTCCGACTCAGGTGTAGCCCGGATCTCACGCGAGCGGTGGGACGGGGTGCGTCAGCCCGCGGGCTGGTGCTGGTCGAGCAGCCGGTTCGTGATCAGCCGGACGGAGGGGAGCTTGAGCTCCTCCAGGATCGCCAGCGCCCGCAGCCACGCCTCCCGCGCCCCGGACCGGTCCCCCGCCTCCATCATCGTGTCGCCGAGCTCCACCAGCTCCTCGGCCTCGTACACCGGGATGTTCGCCTTCCGGTACAGCTCGACGGCCCGCCGCCGGTACGCGATGGCCCGGTCGAACCGGCCGCGCAGCCGGTAGGACTCGGCCAGCACGACCCAGCAGTTGCCCTCGCCGTTGCCGTCCTCCAGCTCCCGGAAGATCGTCATGGCCTTCCTGGCCAGCGCGACGGCCTCGCCGTGCTCCCCGAGGTGGCTGCGGGCCCAGGCGATGCCCTGCAACGAGTTCGCCTGGCCGTGCAGGTCGCCCGCCTCCGCGTAGAGCGCGAGGGCCAGCTCGTGGTGGTGGGCGGCCTCCGCGAGCCTGCGGCCGCGGGAGAGGATCGACCCGAGCCCGCTGTGCACGTGGGCCTGCTCGTAGGTCAGCCCGAGGAGGCGGAAGATCTCCTGGGTGCGGTTGAGCAGCGCGATGGCCTCGGCGGGCCGGTCGAGGTAGTGGCGGGCCCCGGCGAGGCTGCGCATGGCGAGGGCGCGGCCGAGCTGGTCGCCCTCGATCTCGGACACGGCCACCACGACGGACATGATCGAGTCCCACTCGTGCCACAGGCCCTGGTACTGGAGGTACTGCTGCATCGACAGGGCGAGACCCCTGGCGTAGGCGGGACGGCCCGTCGTGGCGGTGTGCCGGACGACGGCCATGAGCACCTGGTGCTCGGCGGCCATCCAGCGGGTCGCCCGGTCGTCGTCCTCGACGGGCTCCGGGCGCACGCCGGGCAGCGGTTCGCCGGGGCTCTCCGGGATCATCCTCGGCCTGAGCAGCACGTTGGCCCGGTGCGCGGTCTGCCGGTAGTGGTCGAGCAACCGGTCGAGCGCCTCCGCGCGGTCCGAGTCGGAGTCCAGCTCCCGGCTCAGCTCGGCGGCGTACACCTGGATGAGCTCGTGGGCGGCGTACCGGCGCGGCACGTGCTCGGTGACCAGCCTGCCGCGGACGAGTTCGTACAGCAGGCGGCGGGTCTCCCTGGCGTCCGCGCCGAGCAGGCTCGCGGCGGCGGCGAGCGAGACGTCCGGTCCGGGGTGCAGCGACAGCAGGCGGAACAGCCGCGCGGCGCGCTCGCCGAGCATCCGGTACGACCAGGAGAAGACGGTCCGCACGTCGCCGCTGCTGCCGTCGTCGAAGGCGTCCAGGCTGCCCTCGCTGTCCTTCAGCTCGTCGGCGATCGCGGCCAGCGGGAACTCCGGGCGGGCGGCGGCCCGCGCGGCGACGAGGCTGAGCGCGAGCGGCAGGCCCGCGCAGAACCGGACCACGTCGTCGACCGCGTGCGGTTCCGCGCCGACCCGGCGGGCGCCGATCCGGCGCACCAGGTTCTCCCTCGCCTCCGCGGCGCCCAGCACGTCGAGCGACACGAGGTGCGCCCCGTCGGTCGCCATCAGCCCGGTCAGCCTGTCGCGGCTGGTGATGACCACCAGGCAGGTCGCCGAGCCGGGCAGCAGGGGGCGGACCTGGTTGGCGTCGCGCGCGTTGTCCAGCACCACGAGCATCCGCCTGCCCGCAGTGAGGCTGCGGTACAGGCCCGTCTGCTCGTCCACGGTGGACGGCATCCTGGTCGGCGGCACGTCGAGCGCGCCCAGGAACCCGCGCAGCGCCTCGCCGGGGTCCAGCACCGCTCCGCTGCGGTCGAACCCGCGCAGGTTCACGTACAGCTGCCCGTCGGGGTACAGCTCGGACACCGCGTGCGCGAAGTGCACCGCGAGGGTGGTCTTCCCGGTGCCGGGCATCCCGTCGATCGCGCAGATCACCGTGGACGGCGAGGCGGCCGGGTCCTCGGGCACCAGCGCGCGCAGCGCCTCCAGCTCCGGGCGGCGACCGCTGAACGAGGGCAGGTCGGCGGGCAACTGGGCGGGCCGGATGCCGACGCGGAACACCGACGGCGCCTCGGACCGCGCGGGTGCCCGCACGACGGGCGCGACCTCCTGCGCCAGGACCCGCTGGTGCGCCTCGCGCAGCGCGGGACCGGGTCCGATGCCCAGCTCCCCGGACAGGCGCGTGCGCACGGTCTGGTAGATCCCCAGCGCCTCCGCCTGGTGGCCCGCCGCGGCGAGCAGCAGCATGACCTGGGCCTGGAGCGCCTCGTCCAGCCTGGCCCGCGCCGCGACGGACCGCAGGGCGGGCAGCAGCTCCTCGGCCATCCCGGCCTTGCGCGCGGTCTCGGCGGCGGTCCTGGCCAGTGCGAGCCGCTCGTTGTCGATCGCGGCGAACAGCGCGAGCGCGCGCGACCCGGCGACGAGCCCCTCGGCGCTGCGGCCCCGCCACAGCGCGAAGGCGCGGGCGAACAGCGGCACCGCGGCGGCGTGGTCACCGGCGGCGGCCAACCGCCCGGCCTCGGCGGCCAGCGCCCGGAACCGCAGCAGGTCCAGCGAGTCCTCGTCGACCCCGAGCTGGTAGCCCCCGGCCTTGCGGAGCAGCCAGGCGCCCGCGGCCCTCGGCGGCAGACCCGGCTCCAGCATCCGGCGCAGCAGCCCGACGGACCGGTGCACCACGTTGACCGCGCTGCTCGGCGCGTTCTCGTCCCAGAGCAGGTCGACGAGTTCGCCCAGACCCACCGGTCTACCCCCGCGCGCCAGCAGGAACGCCAGCACGAGGCGCTGCTGCGGTGCGCCCAGATCGATCTCGACGTCGTCCCGCCACGCCCGGACGGGCCCCAGCACGGTGAAGCGCACCAGCGCGGCACCGCGTCCCGTCAACTACCGGCCTCCTCGCCGCTCACGGCGCGTCACCCCCCGACGAAAACGGGGTTATCACACGGTACCAAAGAGCGGGGGCGGCTTCGGCCGATCGACCGACTCGATTGCGTTCCGAGCAAGTTTCTGCCCGAACGGGCACACCGGACCACTTGCGGCAGAGGTCTGGTCCCGTTCGCGGACAACGGGAAAGACCGACCCGGACCGCCGCGCCCGCCGGACGACGAGACCCATCAGTCCACTGTGGACCCAATGGTGCCGTCAGCCCTCCAGCGCGGCCTCCAGCGTCGGGTAGACCTCCAGCAGGTCGTCCAGCGCGGTGAGTTCGAGCGGTCGCGACACCGCGCGGTTCGCGACGACGAGGCGGAACCCGCCGCCGAGCAGCCCCCGCCGGTGGCAGCGCACCAGCGCGCTGAGCCCGGTCGAGTCGAGGAACGTCACGCCCGCCAGGTCGAGGACGAGCGGAAGGTCCTCCCGCACGACCGCGTCGATCCGCTCCTCCAGGTCCGGCACCGTGACCACGTCGACCTCGCCCGCGACGGCGACCACCACCGCTCCCCGCTCCTCCCGGTGGTCCACGCCCAGCCACGAGACGCCCGCGTCGGGGTCCTGTCCGGGAACCGTGCGCATGACGATCTCTCCTCGCCTGGGTGGCCCTGGGGCCTCGTCCCGGAAATCTACAGCGGCGATAGTAGACATTGATCGACGATCCGCATAGAGTTTGTTTTCCAGCGGGTTGAGCTACGCTCCCGCGCCACTCGGAAAGGCCCTATGGACCCGACACCCGGCACACCCGACCAGGACGCGAACAGCAGGTTCGACGACGAGGACTACCCGGCCTACTCGATGGGCCGCGCCGCCGAGATCCTCGGCGTGACCCAGGTCTTCCTGCGCAGCCTGGACAGCGCGGGACTCATCACCCCGCAGCGGTCCGAGGGCGGCCACCGCCGCTACTCCCGCTACCAGCTGGAGCTCGCGGGCCGCGTCAGGGAACTGCTGGACCGGGGCACAGCGGTCGACGCCGCGTGCCGGATCGTCGCCCTGGAGGACCAGCTCGCCGAAGCGTTGCGGGCCAACGAGGTGCTGGAGCGGTCGCGACGGGAGGGACCGGGGTGAGCCACGACCGTCACGGACCACCCCGACGTGGCACGATGGCCCCCACAGGCTCGTGCCGATCCCAGGAATGGACGCCGCCGTGATGGTTCCCGCCGCACCGGCGATCGACGTCCTCCTGATCGAGGACGACCCCGGCGACGCCCTCATCACCGAGGAGGCGTTCGAGCGCCACCGCATCGTCAACCGGCTGCACCAGGTGCGCGACGGCGTCGAGGCGCTGGCGTTCCTGCGCAAGGAGGGCGAGTACGCGGACGCGCCCCGGCCCGACCTGATCCTGCTGGACCTCAACCTCCCCCGCATGGCGGGCCACGAGGTCCTCTCGGAGATCAAGCAGGACGCGGACCTCCGCCGCATCCCGGTGGTCGTGCTGACGACGTCCGGCGCCGAGGAGGACGTGCTGCGCAGCTACCAGCTGCACGCGAACGCGTTCGTGACCAAACCGGTCGACTTCGACGCGTTCGTGACGGCCATTCAGCACATCGACGACTTCTTCATCACCGTGGTCGCCCGCCCGCGGTAGTGGACGCCGGGCCGCGCGGTCACCTCGACCGCCACCGGCACGCCCGCGCTGCCCCACGGGTGCGGCACCGCGTGGCGGAACGACCGGTCCGACCTCGGCGGCGTCGGCCAGTACGCCGTCGACGTCACGCCGGTGTCGAAGCGCGCGGCGATGCCCGACGTCGTCCACGCCTCGAACACCGTGACCGGGGCGGTGAAGGGCCTGACCAACGCACCGGTCACGCCCTAGTCCCGCGCGCGACCGGGCCCGGCGGAGGTCAGGAGCCCGGTCCGCGGTCACTCCCGCTCCGCCGCCCACACCACCGACGGCTGCACGTCCCAGTTCTCCGCCACGTCCGGCTTGCCGAACAGGTACCCCTGCGCGTAGTCGCAGCCCGCCGCCCTCAGCCACTCGGCCTGGGAGGGGGTTTCGATGCCCTCGGCGACCGCCACCGCGCCCAGGACCCTCGTCAGGTCGATGATGCAGCGGACGACGCCCGCCGTGCGGCCGGACTCGCCCAGTTCCGCGGTGAACGACTTGTCGATCTTCACGACGTCGAACGGGTAGCGCTGGAGGTAGCTCAGCGACGAGTAGCCGGTGCCGAAGTCGTCCAGCGCCACGCGCACGCCCGCGTCGCGGACGGCCATCAGGGTGCGCATGGCGACCTCGTCGGCCCACACCGACTCGGTGACCTCGATCGTCAGCCCGCCGGGGCGCAGGCCGGTCGTGGTGAGCACCTGGTCGAGGGTGTCGAGGAAACCCGCCTGGGAGAGCTGGCGGGTGGACACGTTGACCGTGACGCCGATGGACCGCTCCTGCCAGCGCACGGCCTGCTCGCAGGCGTCGAGCAGCACGCGGTTGCCCAGCGGCACGATGAGGCCGGTCTCCTCGGCGAGCCCGATGAACTCGACCGGGCTCAGCAGGCCGTGGCCGGGGCGCTGCCAGCGGACGAGCGCTTCGGCGCCGGTCACGCGACCGCTCGCCAGGTCCACGATCGGCTGGTAGTGCAGGACGAGCTGGCCGCTGTCGATGGCGGCGCGCAGGTCGACCTTGTCGCGCTGCCGCGCCAGCGCCTGCTCGCCCATCTCCGGGTGGAACAGCCGGTGGCGGGCGCCGCCCTCGCGCTTGGCGACGTACATGGCGGTGTCGGCGTCGCGCAGCAGGTCGGCCGCGACGCCGTCGCGCTCGGCCACCGCGATCCCGACGCTGGCGCGGATCACCAGCTCGTAGCCGAACGCGGACAGCGGCTCGGCCAGCGCGTCGAGGATCCGGTCGGCGAGCCGGACGCCGGCGGCGGTGTCGTGGCCGGGGGCGAGGACGGCGAACTCGTCACCCCCTATCCGCGCGGCGACCGCGCCGGGGCCGACGGCCGAGTGGATGCGGTCGGCGGCCGACACCAGGTACTCGTCACCGGCCTCGTGGCCCTCGGTGTCGTTGATCTCCTTGAACTGGTCGAGGTCGATGACCAGCAGGCCGACGGGGCCGCCGTCGCCGGGCACGGCCTGGTCGACGAGGTGCAGGAAGTGCGCGCGGCCGACGAGCCCGGTCAGCTCGTCGCGCTCGGAACGGGTGCGCAGCGCCTCCTCGCGGCGGGACCGGGCGCTCACGTCCACCACGGCGACCAGCGTGCGGTCCGGGTCGACGGGCGTGGGGTGCAGCGCGAGCACCCCGGTCCGGCCGACCCGGACCTCCACCGGGTCCGACGCGGTGCGGCAGCCGTGGTCGCAGGCGGTGATGTCGGGGCCGTGGGGGCACGGCACCGCGCCCGGCTCCGACCAGTCGAGCAGGGCCCGCGCGCGGTCGTTGTGCAGCCGCGGCACGCCGTCGCGGCCGAGCAGCACCAGGCCGACGGGGCTGGCCTGCACGACCGCCGAGAGGGTCAGGTGGGCGGAGTCGGCGGCCTCGGCCGCGCCCACGACCTTGTACAGCGCCCCCGAGCCGATCACCAGGCCCACGAGCGGCATGAGGCTGCCCACCAGCGCGTCGATGCCGTGCGGCTGCGAGTCGAGACCCAGCCCGATGGCCGCGCCGAGCCCGACCACGTACCCCAGCAGCGCGGGTGTCGCCTTGAGCGGGAACCACGCCGTCCCGCCGCGCAGCGACCGCCGGACGGTCACGCCGAAGAGGAACCCGATCACCGGCTGCGGGCCGGGCAGCGCGAGGAACGCCGACACCGCGACCACGCCCTCCGCGACGGCCACCCACCACGCGTCGCCGTCCGGGCTCACCACCCACGTCGTGAGCACCACGACCGCGAGCGCCACCAGCGGGTGGTGCAGCGGCCCCTGCCCCGTGCCGACGAGCGCCGCCAGCAGTGCGAGCCCGCCCATCCAGGCGAACGCGCTGGTGAGCAGGCGTACTCCCCGTAGTTCAACCTTGTCCCGCGCTGTCGCCACCTCGTCCACCGGTTCCGCGGTCGGCGCCGAAACCCCCAGGTCGTGGCGCGGCCGACACCTTTCGTGCGAAGGCTCGCAAGGTGCAATCGTCGCACGACCGGGACAACCGCCACCAGGGTGATCGAACGACCGGTGACGACCGGAAGGACCATCCTTTGTAGACCAGAAGTGCGGCGGAAGGCCCGTTGGCCAGGCCTTCCGCCGCGGCGGACTAGTGACCGCGACCGCCTCGACCCCACCGGCCGGAACCGTGACCACGACCGGGGCCGTGGGGCCGTCCGTCCGCGCACACCTCCCCGGTCTCCTCGTCGACCCGCACGTCGTGGCGGCGTCCGTCCTGCCCCTCGATCCGCACGTGCCACACCCACCGGCCGTGCTCCCACTCCCGTTCGGAGCGCTCCACGCGCCCCCCGCCCACCTCGTCGAGCGCCTTCCGCTCCGCCTCCTCCGCCGTCAGCCCCGCGGCGGCCGACGGGGACGGGGCGGCGGAGGAGGTCGACGTGGACGGCGGCGCCGACGCGGTGGTCGACCTGACCGAGGTGGACGTCCCGCCGGTGGTCGCGACGGTGCCGTCGGAGCCCGTGAAGGCCGCCGCCGCGGTCCCCGCGGTCACCAGCAGCGCGAGCGTTCCGCCCACGAGGGCGGCCCTGTTCCAGTTCGACACGATCGGCCCCTTTCCGTTGTGGCTGGACAGGAGCGACGGTGCCGGGCGGAGGCCTAGCGGCGCGCTGCCGCGGGGTTAACGGGTTCCTAAGGGGGCGGTCCGAGGTCGACGGTCACGAGCAGACCACCGTGCTCCGACGGGCCGATCCGCAGCCCGCCGCCCGCCTGCTCCGCGGTGCGCCGCACGATGTCGAGCCCCAGCCCGCTGGACCCCGACCCGCTGCTCCCGCGACGCACGGCGGCGGCGTCGGTCCCCGGCCCGGCGTCGGCCACCTCCAGCCTGGCCCCGCCGTCCTCACGGGCCAGCAGCGCGACGCGGAAGTCCGTGCCGTCCGGGGTGTGCGCGAACACGTTGCCCAGCAGCGCGTCCACGCCCGCTTCGAGGTCGGCCTTCGCGACGGCGACCGGGAGCGGCCCCTCCGGCACGTCCACGCCGACCCCGCGGTCGGTGTCCTCGGCGAGCACGAGCCAGAACGCGACCCGCTCCCGCACCACCTCGGCGGCGTCGCAGCCGCCCGCCGGGTCGACACCGCGCCGCCGGGCCTGCTCGATCACCTGGGTCACGGCCCGCTGCACCGCGTCGACGCCCGCCCCGATGCGGTCGGCGTCGGCGGGGTCGCCCAGCGCCTCGGCGTCCAGCCGCAGCGCCATCAGCGGGGTCCGCACCCGGTGGGACAGGTCGGCGATGGTCTCCCGCTCCTCGCGCAGCAGGTCGGCGATGCGGCCCGCGAGCCCGTTGAGCGCGGTCGCCACGACGCCGATCTCCCCCGGCGCGTCCGGATCGGCCCTGGCGTCCAGCTCACCGCGCGCCAGCCGGTGCGACACGGCGGCCAGCGAGATGGTGGCCCGCACCAGCGACCTCGCCAGCCGGTCGGCGACCACGAGGCTGACCGCGAGCAGCGCCACGGCGAGGCCGACCAGCAGCAGCCACGCCCGGTCGACCCCGGCCGTGAGCCGCGCGTCGGGCACGAACGTGCGGATCACCCCGATCGTGCCGGTGGGGCCCGCCACCGCGAACACGATCTCCCGGCCGCCGGGCACGTCACCGGTCGCGCTGGTGCCGCGGAAGGCCAGCTCCACCAGCGAGGTGCGCCGCGCGGTCGCGCCCAGCGTGCTGCCGTCGGCCAGGAAGACCGTGGCGTCGGTGTCGACCTGCCGCACGCTCAGCGACAGCGCGGCGGCGTCGGTGGTGGCGACCAGCGCGCTGAGCGACTGCGCCCGCACGGTCGCCGCCTGCACGGCCCGGTCGGCGGCCACGTCGCGGATCAGCAGCGCCAGCGGCAGCAGGAACGCCACCAGCACCAGCGAGGTGGTCGCGCCGACCAGCAGCAGCACCCGTCGTCGCACGGGCGGTCACTCCCCCGGCGCGCTGAGCCGAACCCCGACCCCGCGCACGGCGTGCAGGTAGCGGACGTCCTGCGCGGTCTCGCCGAGCTTGCGGCGCAGCCAGGACAGGTGGACGTCGACCGTCTTGTCCGGGCCCCCGTAGGGCAGCCGCCACACCTCGGTCAGCAGCTCGCGCTTGCCGACCACCTCGCCCGCGCGGTTGGCCAGGTAGAGCAGCAGGTCGAACTCGCGGGGCGTCAGGTCGAGCGCGCGGCCGTCCAGGCTCGCCCGGCGCGACCTCGGGTCGATCCGCAGCCCGCCGACCACGACCGCGCCGTCCTCGGTGTGCTCGCCGCCGCGCCGGAGCACCGCCCGGACGCGGGCGTCGAGCTGCGCCGCGCCGAACGGCTTGACCAGGTAGTCGTCCGCGCCCGCGTCGAGCACCGCGACGATCTCGTCCTCGCCGTCCCGCGCCGTCGCGACGACGACCGGCACCCGGCTCACCCCGCGCAGCATCCGCAGCACGGTGACGCCGTCCAGGTCGGGCAGCCCGAGGTCGAGCACCACGAGGTCCGGGCGGTCGCCGACGGCCCGCTCCAGGCCCGCGAGCGCGGTCGGCGCCCAGGTCACGGCGTGGCCGCGGTCGGAGAGCCCGCGGATGAGCGCGGTGCGGATCCTCGGGTCGTCCTCGATCAGCAGCACCTGTGCCATGCCCGGAACGGTAGGGCACCCGGTGCCCCCGCGCGGGTGCCTTAGGAGTCCGTTAGGAGCGCCTTAACGGGCGGGGGCGGTTTACTGGTCCGGTGTCCCGTCACTGGTCCGGCCGCACCCGAGCGCTCACGGTGGTGCTCGCCTGGGCGGTCGCGCTCGGAGCCGCGACGGTCGTCGGGACGACCGCCGTGGACGCGATCGGCAGCGGCATCGTCGGCGCGGGCCAGGAGCCGCTCAGCCAGGCCGAGGTGGACGCGCGGCTGTCGGCGACGCCCGCCGCCCCCACCCCGCCGACCACGTCCTCGTCCGCACCGGCCCCGACGACGACCACCACCGCGACGGCCGTCGAGCCGGTGGTCCTGACCAGCCCCGGCGGGTCGATCATCGCCCGCTGCACCGGCGGCGAGGTCGAGGTCGTCTCCGCCATGCCCGCCCAGGGCTTCCAGACGCGGCCCGACCCCGGTGCCCACCACCCGTCGATCAGGTTCTTCTCCGGCCGCGCCAGGGTGGAGGTCCGGCTGCGCTGCGTGGACGGCGTGCCGAAGGCCGAGGTCAGGCACCGCTGACCGGCGGCACGCCCAGCGCCAGCACGGCGGTGTCGTCGTCCAGCCCGGTGCCGAACCCGGTCAGCAGCCCGCGGACCGCCTTCACGGTGTCCGCCGAGCCCATCGGGGCGATGGCGGCGGCGAAGTCCAGCAGCGCCTCGTCGCCGTAGCGGGAGCGGTCGGCGGCGATCCGCGCCTCGGTGAGGCCGTCGGTGTAGAACAGCAGCGTGTCGCCCGGCCCCAGGGTCACGGTGCGGGCCACGAAGCGGGCGTCCGGCAGCACGCCCACCAGTTGGCCGCCGACGAGGTCCTGCGGGTGCGCCGTGCCGTCCGCGCGCAGCAGCAGCGCCGGGGGGTGCCCGCCACCGGCCAGCGCGACGGTGCAGCCGTCGGCGGTGCGCGTGAGCACGCCGAACACCACCGTGCAGAACCGGCGGCCGTCCTCCTGCCGCAGCACGGTGTCCAGCGTGCGCAGCACGGCGCGGGGATCGGAGTCGTGCACGGCGGCGGCCCGCAGCGTGTAGCGGGCGATCGACGTCACCGCCGCGGCCCCTGCTCCCTTGCCGCACACGTCGCCGAGGAACAGCCCCCACCGGTCCTGGGCCAGCGGGAACAGGTCGTAGAAGTCGCCGCCGACCTCGTCGACGGACGCCGGGTGGTAGTACGCGGCCACCTCCACCCCCGGCACGTGGGCCAGGGCGGGCGGCAGCAGCGACCGCTGGAGGGTCGTGGCGAGCCGCTGGTACCGGTCCCGCTCGCGGTCGGCCTCCCGGCGGGCCCGCAGCAGCTCCTGCTCGTAGGTCCGGCGGTCGCGGGCGTCGAACAGGGTCGTCCGGATCACCACCGGCTCGCCGTCCTCGTCGCGGCGGACCACGGACGTGGCCAGCACGGGCAGCCTGCGCCCGTCGGCGGCGACCAGCTCCAGCGCGACCCCGCCGATCTCGCCCTGCATCCGCAGCAGCGGCGCGAAGTGCGTCTCGTGGTAGATCCGGCCGCCGACGGTCAGCAGGTCGGTGAACCGGCGACGGCCGACGACCTCCTCGCGGGAGTAGCCGAGCCAGGACAGCAGCGTCGCGTTGACCCGCGCGATCCGCCCGTCCAGCGACGTGGACAGGTACCCGCACGGAGCGTTCTCGTAGAGGTCCTCCAGGCTCTCGCGCGGCAGCGCCGTGGTGGGCTCCCCGGTCATCCGCTCGCTCTCACGGCGAAGGGGATGATCGCCGCGGCGGTCGCCTCCGGCGCGCTGAGCTGCGGGCAGTGCCCGGTCGCGTCCAGCGTGACCAGCTCGCTGCCGCGGATCCGGTCGTGGACGAACGCCCCGACCTCCGGTGGCGCGATGGCGTCGTGGGCGCACTGGACGACCAGCGTCGGCACGGTCACGCGCTCCAGGTCGGCCCGGTTGTCCGACAGGAACGTGGTGCGCGCGAACACCCGCGCGATGCGCGGGTCCGTCCGGCAGAAGCTGTTCTCCAGCTCCTCACCCAGCTCGGGGCGGTCCGGGTTGCCCATGATCACCGGGGCCATCGCGGCGGACCAGCCCAGGTAGTTGCTGTCCAGCGAGTCCAGCAGCTCGTCGATGTCCGCCGCGCTGAACCCGCCGCGGTAGTCGCCCTCGTCGACGTAGCGGGGCGACGGGGTGAGCAGCACCAGCCCGGAGAACAGCTCCGGCTCCGCGACCGCGGCCAGCACGCCGATCATGGCGCTCACCGAGTGCCCCACCAGCACGACCGGGCCCGCCCCCAGGTCGCGGCAGACCCCCACCACGTCCTCGGCGTACCCGTCGAGCGAGGAGTACCGGCGCTCGTCCCAGGCCGCGAGGTCCGACCGGCCTGCCCCGACGTGGTCGAACAGCACCACCCTGAAGTGCTCGCCCAGCGCGGGGACCACGAGCCGCCAGAGGTTCTGGTCGCAGCCGAAGCCGTGGGCGAGCACGAGCACCGGTCCGTCCTCGCGACCCTTCACCACGACGTTGTTCCTCGCGCGTACGTCCACGACTGCATCCTGCCACTCCCCCTCGTGGTGCGCGTGGTCACAGTCCGGAACCGGCGGGCCCCCGCCCTCGACCGGTTGTCGTGCGCGCACTGTTCAGGGCTTCGGGTTGGTTCGCGGCGGCGGCCGTGGTCGTCGTGGTGGTCGCGGTGATCGGCGGCGACGGGCACGCCGCGCTCGGCGACAGCGATCCGGGGGCGCTCGTCCGGTACGCCACGGCCGTGGCGCGGCTGGTGGCCGACGCCACGGGCGCGCTGTGCGTCGGGGCGCTGGTGTTCGCCGCCTTCCTGGTGCCACCGGGCCGATCCGGGGTGCTCGACGTCGGCGGGTACGCGGCGCTGCGCACCGCGGGACGGGCCGCGACCGCGTGGTGCGCCGCGGCGGTCGCCCTGGTGCCGCTGGGCGTCGCGGACGCGTCCGGCCAACCTCTGTCCGAAGTGGACGGTGCACTGCTCGCCGCGCTGGAGGGTCCGAAGGCCTGGGCCGTCACGGCGGCGGTGGTGCTGGTGGTCGCCGTGGGCTGCCGGGTGGCGCTCACCTGGCCGACCGCGGTGGCCCTGCTGGCCGGGGCGGTGTTCGCGCTGCTTCCCCCGGTCGTCACCGGTCACGCGTCCGTCGGCGAGGACCACGACCTCGCGTCGAACGCGGCGGCGGCGCACGTGGTGGCGGCGGCGGTGTGGCTCGGCACGCTGGTGGTGCTGCTCGCGCACGTCCGGCGCGGTACCGGGCACGCCGACCTCGCCCGCCGCCGCTACCGCGCGGTGGCCGCGGCCTGCTGGGGTGTGCTGGCCCTCTCCGGCGTCGTGCAGGGCCTCGTGCTGGTGGCTCCCGCCGACCTGCTGACGACGCTGTACGGCGGGCTGCTGCTGGGCAAGGTGCTGCTGCTCGCGGCGCTCGGGCTGGTGGCCGTGGCGCTGCGCCGCCGCGCGACCCGCCCGGTGCACCTGGCGGGCGTCGACCTCGCCCTGCTGGCGGTGAGCGTCGGCGTGTCCGTCGGTCTGGCCCGGCAGCCGCCGCCGGAGTTCTTCGCCGACCCGGCGACGGCGGTGGACACGCTGATCGGCTACGACCTGTCGACGCCGTTCGACCCGTTCTCGGTCCGGTTCGACCTCGTGCTCGGCACGGCGGCGCTGGTGCTGGCGGCGGGGTACCTGGTGGGCGTGCGGGTGCTGCGCCGCCGGGGCGACGCCTGGCCGGTCGGGCGCACGACGGCGTGGCTGCTGGGCTGCGCGGTCCTGCTGCTCGCCACGTCGTCGGCGATCGGCCGGTACGCGCCGGGCGTGTTCAGCGTGCACATGGTGGCGCACATGGCGTTGACCATGACGGCACCGGTGCTGCTGGTGCTCGGCGGACCGGTGACCCTCGCGCTGCGGGCGCTGCCGACGGGTGAGCACGGTCCGCGCGAGTGGCTGCTCGCGCTGCTGCACTGCCGGGTGTCGCGGGTGCTCACGACGCCCGCGGTGGCGTGCGTGCTGCTGGTCGGCTCCTACTACGGGCTGTACCTGTCACCGCTGTTCGGCGCCGCGCTGCCGTTCCACTGGGCGCACGTCCTGATGAACACGCACTTCCTGGTGACCGGCTACCTGTTCTACTGGACGGTGATCGGCATCGACCCCGGTCCGCGCAGGCTGCCGCACCTGGGCAGGCTCGGGATGCTGTTCGCGGTCATGCCCTTCCACGCGTTCTTCGGCGTGGTGCTCATGTCCGCGCGAGAGGTCATCGGCGCGAACTTCTACCGCTCGCTGGACCTGCCGTGGGTCGCGGACCTCCTGGCGGACCAGCGCCTCGGCGGCGGCATCACCTGGGCGTCCGGCGAGCTGCCGATGCTGGTGGTGGTGATCGCCCTGCTGGTGCAGTGGTCGCGGGCGGACGACCGGGAGGCCCGCCGGTCCGACCGGCACTCCGACGACGACCTGGCCGCCTACAACGCGATGCTGGCGAGCCTCGCGGAGGCCCGTCGGGGGTGACGGGCCTCCCGGCCCGTCACCCGACCAGGTCCGCGAGCCAGTTCGCGTTCGAGATGTCCACGAGCGCGCCGCCGCTGGCCACCGTCGGCGTGCCGAAGTAGGACTGGCCGCCCTGGGTGCGCTGCAACGCGGGATCCGTGCTCGCCGCCTTGTACGCGGTCTTCACGGCCTCGTCGAACGCGCCGCCCCGGACGTCCTGCTCGAAGCTGCCGCCCACCTGGAGGTCCTTGCCCAGCGCGACGATCTGGTCCGCGGTGTAACCGGGACCGCCCTCGCGCGGCTGGGCGGCGAAGAGGCTGGCGTGGAAGTCGGCGAACCTGTCGGGGCTGTTCTTCGCCACCGACAGCGCGGCGCTCGCCGACAGCAGCGAGTAGCCCGCGGGCTTCGACTGCGCGTCGAGCAGGTTCACGACGTGGTAGCGCACCTTGATCTTCCCGCTGGTCAGCGCCTCGTCGATCTGCTCGTCGTACTGCTCCTCGAACGTGCCGCAGATCGGGCACAGGAAGTCCTCGTAGACGTCGACCACGACCGGAGCCCCGGCCTTGCCGAGCACGACCGTGCCGGTCCGCTCCTCCAGCACCGCGGGCACGCCCGACAGGCCCGCCGAGACGACGGGGATCCCGGTGCCCCTCGTCTGGGCGGCCTCCTCCTTGCCGGAGAAGATCACGGCACCGACCACGACGGCCGCGAGCACCGCCACGACCACCACACCCGCGATGACCGCGACCCGGTTGCCCCCGGCTCCCCTGGCCTGCGCCACGGCCTTGCTGCCACGCTTCCGCGTGGCGTTCTTGCTGCTCATCTGCTTTCCCGCTCTCCTGTTCTCGCCTACCCCCACCGGTCGGCCCGACGGCGCCCGAAGTTCCGGGGAACTCCGGCGGGTCCGCACCCGACCTGTGGTGGACCCGACCGGCGAACCCGAAGGCACCACCGTGGACACCATCCAGGAAAGCACGACCCGGCAGGTCGAGTTGGCGATCGGGGGGATGACCTGCGCGGCCTGCGCGTCGAGGGTCTCACGGAAACTCAATCGGGTGAACGGGGTGGTCGCCGTGGTCAACTACGCCACCGAGCGGGCCACCGTGACGGCTCCGTCCGATGTGGACCTGTCGCGCCTGGTCGAGGTCGTCGCCGACGCCGGGTACACCGCCTCGCCGGTGTCGGCCCCGCCGCCGGACCCCAGCCGGGCGCTGTGGCGGCGGCTGGTGGTGGCCGTGGTGCTCACGTTCCCCCTGGGGGACCTGTCGCTGGTGGTGTCGCTGGTGCCCGGCGCGCGGTTCCCCGGCTGGCAGTGGGTGTGCCTGGCGCTCGCGCTGCCGGTCGTGACGTGGTCGGCGTGGCCGTTCCACCGGGCGGCCGCGCGGAACCTGCGGCACGGGGGCGCGTCGATGGACACGCTGGTGTCGCTGGGGGTGCTGTGCGCGTTCGGGTGGTCGCTGGTCGGGCTGTTCGGCGGTGGGCGGGGCATCTACCTGGAGACCGCGGCCGGGGTGACGACGTTCCTGTTGGCGGGGCGGTACTTCGAGGCGCGGGCCAAGCGGACGGCCGGTGACGCGCTGCGGGCGCTGTCGCTGCTGGGGGCGTCCTCCGTGGCGGTCCTGCGGGACGGCGTGGAGGTGCGGCTGCCGGTGGAGCACCTGGCCGTCGGGGCGCTGTTCGTGGTCCGGCCGGGCGAGCGGATCGCGGCGGACGGGGTGGTGGAGGACGGACGCTCCACTGTGGACGTGAGCATGATGACCGGCGAGTCGCTGCCCGTCGAGGTCGAGGCGGGGGCCGCGGTCGTCGGCGGCACGATCGCGCTCGACGGCCGGGTGGTGGTCAGGGCCACCGGGGTGGGCGCGGACTCCTACCTGGCCAGGATGGCGAAGGTGGTGGAGGAGGCCCAGTCCGGCGACTCCCGCGCCCAGCGGCTGGCGGACCGGGTGTCGGCCGTGTTCGTCCCGGTGGTGCTGGTGCTGGCGCTGCTCACGCTGGTCGCCTGGCTGCTGCTCGGGAACCCCGGCGTGGACTCGTTCGGCGCGGCGCTGGCCGTGCTGATCATCGCCTGCCCGTGCGCGCTGGGGCTCGCCACGCCCACCGCGCTGCTGGTGGCCACCGGCCGCGGCGCGCGGATGGGGATCCTGATCCGGGGGCCGCGGGCGCTGGAGGCCACCCGAGGGGTGGACGTGGTGCTGCTGGACAAGACCGGGACGGTGACCACCGGGCGGATGGTGGTGCGGGAGGTCCTCGGTGACGTGCTGCGCGCGGCCGGCGCGGTGGAGGCCGCGTCCTCGCACTCGATCGCGCGGGCGGTCGTGGCCGCGGCCGGTGCCCCGCTCCCCCCGGTGTCCGGGTTCCGGGCGCTGCCGGGGCTGGGGGCCGTCGGGGTGGTCGAGGGGCGCGAGGTGGTGGTCGGCCGGGCGTCGCTGTTCGACGGGTGGGTGTTCCCCGCCGAGGTCTCGGCGGTGGCCGCGGGGTGGGAGTCGGCCGGGTGGACGGTCGTCGTCGTGGGGTGGGACGGGCGGGTCGAGGGGCTGGTCGCGCTGAGCGACCAGGTGAAGCCCGGTGCCGACGCGGCCGTGCGGTCGCTGCGGGCGCTGGGGGTTCGGCCCGTGCTGGTCACCGGGGACAACGAGGGCGCGGCCCGGTGCGTCGCGGACGCGATCGGGGTGGACGAGGTCCACGCCGCCGTCCTGCCGGAGGGCAAGGTCGCGCTGGTCCGGTCGTTGCGGGCCGCCGGGCACCGGGTCGCCGTGGTCGGGGACGGCGTGAACGACGGGCCCGCGCTGGCCGCCGCCGACCTGGGGCTGGCGGTGGGCGCCGGGACGGACGTGGCGCTGGCCGCCGCCGACGTGATCCTGGTGCGGGAGGGCCTGGACGCCGTGCCCGACGCGATCCGGCTGGCCCGGCGGACGCTGCGCGTGATCCGGGAGAACCTGGTGTGGGCCTTCGGGTACAACGTCGCCGCGCTGCCCGTGGCGGCGCTGGGGCTGCTGAACCCGTTCATCGCCGGGGCGGCGATGGCGCTGTCGTCGGTGTTCGTGGTGTCCAACAGCATGAGGCTGCGGACGTTCGAGTGAGCGGCCCGACCACCCCCGCTCGGGTGGCCGGGCCGCGCGGCTACAGCATCTTGTCGATCGTGATGGGGAGGTCGCGGATCCGCCTGCCGGTGGCGTGGTGCACGGCGTTGGCGACGGCCGCGGCCACGCCCACGAGCCCGACCTCGCCGATGCCCTTGACCCCGGTGGGGCTGAAGCGGTCCGGCCCGCCGACGAACGTGACGTCGATGTCGGGCACGTCGGCGTTGACGGGCACCAGGTAGTCGCCGAAGGTCGCGTTCGCCACGCGGCCGGTGTCGGCGTCGAACACCGTGTCCTCGAACAGGGCCATGCCGATGCCCATCACGACGCCGCCGACGACCTGGCTCCGCGCCGTCTTCGCGTTGAGGATGCGTCCTCCGTCCACGACGGACACCACGCGGGCGACGCGCAGCACGCCCAGGTCCTCGTCCACGTGCACCTCGACGAAGTGGGCGGCGAACGCCCCGGCCGCCGCCAGGCCCGACGTGCGCGCGGCCTCGGTGAACTCGACCTCGCCGTGCGCGGTCAGGACGTCCAGCCCGTGGCGCGCCAGGACGTCGGCGTACTTCTCGCCCGTGCCGGGGTCCGCCAGCAGGTGCAGGCCCCCGTCGGCGGCGCCGACCTCGTCCGGACCCCTGCCGCGCAGCGGGGACTCCCCGTCGTCGGCGACGAGGTCCAGGAAGGCCCGCACCAGGTTGTCCGCCGCCGCCTGGACAGCGCCGGACAGTGCGGCGGCCAGCCCCGACCCGCCGGACTGCGGTGCGGGCGGCAGGTCGCTGTCGCCGATCTCGACGCGGACCTGGTCCACGCCGAGGCCGAGCAGTTCGGCGGTGAGCTGGGCGGAGACGGTGTACGTGCCGGTGCCGACGTCCGTCGCGGCGCTGCGGAGCACGGCCGTCCCGGCGGTGGTGATCGACAGGGTGGCCTCGCAGGCCGCCGCGTACCAGCCGAAGGTGACCCCGGCCATGCCGTACCCGACCAGCCGGTCGCCGTCGCGGGTGGAGCGCGGCTCGGGGTCGCGGTCGTACCAGCCGAAGCGCTCGGCGCCGACCCGGTAGCACTCCCGCAGCGCGTTGCTCGACCACGGCAGACCGGACCGCGGGTGCGCGTCGGCGTGGTTGCGCAGCCGCAGCTCGACCGGGTCGACGCGCAGCCGGTGGGCCAGCTCGTCGAGCGCGGACTCGACGGCGAAGTTGGCCTCGGCGTGGCCGGGGGCCCGGAGGAAACCGGGGTTCGGGATGTTCAGCCGCACCTGCCGGTCGTGCGTGGCCACGTTCGCGCAGTCGTAGGCGTGCGCCGTGCCCATGACGATCGCCGAGAAGTTCGCCTCCTCCGCGCCGAGCGCCGCGACGGAGTCGTGGTCGATCGCGAGCAGCCTCCCGTCGGCGGTCGCGCCGATCCGCAGCCGCTGCCGCGACTCCGCCCGGTGGCCCACCGAGGTGAACATCTGCGGGCGGGTCAGCACCAGCTTCACCGGCCGGTCCACCACCCGCGCGGCCAGCGCCGCCAGGATCGTGTGGGCCCACGTGCGCAGGCCAGCGCCGAACCCGCCGCCCAGGTAGGGCACCAGCACGCGCACGTCCCGCTCGGCGAGGCCGAACACCCCGGCGAGCGTGCGGCGGGCCATCATCGGCCACTGGGTGGAGTCGTGGACGACGAGGCCGCCGTCCCGCCACTGGGCGACCGTGGCGAACAGGCCCAGCGGGTTGTTGGTCTCCGCGGCGGTGGTGAACGTCTCGTCGTGGACGACCTCGGCGGTGGCCAGCGCGCCCTCGGCGTCGCCGTGGTCGACCTCCACGCCCCAGGCGTTCCGCTCGACCGCGGCCGACGGGTTGTCCAGTCCCAGCACGGGTTCGACCCGCTCGTACTCGACCTCCACCAGTCGGGTCGCCTCAGCCGCCCGCTGCGGCGTCCCGGCGACGACGACCGCGATGTGCTGTCCGAAGTGGACGATCCGGTCGTCGGCCAGCGGGAAGCGCGGCGGCGGCCCGAGCGCCGTGGGGGGCGCGTCGGCCAGCTCGGGCGCGTTCTCGTGCGTGATCACCGCGAGGACGCCCGGCGCGGCCAGCGCGGCGGAGGTGTCGATCCGGCTGATCCGGCCCGCGCCGACGGTCGAGCGCACCAGCGCGGCGTGCGCCTGACCGGGCAGCGACACGTCCGACGGGTACCGCGCGGCCCCGGTGACCTTGACCGGTCCGTCGACCCGGTCCAGGGGGAGCCCGACGAGTCCACCGCTCACGACCGCACCCCCGAGACCGTCGACAGGACCCGCACCACCGTGCGCTTGGCCAGCTCGACCTTGAACTCGGTGCCCGGAACCGTGAACGGGTCGTGGATCGCGGCCTCCGCGGCCGCCCGGAACGTCTCGACGCTCGCGGGGGCGCCGACCAGCACCGCCTCCGCCTCCACGGCCCGCCAGGGGACGGTGCCCACACCGCCCAGCGCGACCCTGGCCCGCTCGACCGTGCCGTCCACGACCAGCAGGGCCGCGGCGGCGGAGGTGAGCGCGAACTCGTAGGACGCGCGGTCGCGCACCTTCAGGTAGCCCGACGCCGTGCCCGCGGGCAGCAGCGGCAGGTCCACGTGCGTGACGACCTCGCCGTGCGCCAGCACGTTCTCGACGTCCGGCCGGTCGCCCGGCAGCACGTAGAACCGGGTGAGCGGCACGACCCGCCGTCCGTCGACGCCCTGGACGTGCACCTGGGCGTCGAGGGCCGTCAGCGGCACGCACAGGTCCGACGCGTGCAGCGCGACGCAGTTCGCGCTCGCGCCGAGGATGGCGTGCATCCGCGCCGCGCCGGTCACCGCCGCGCACCCCGACCCCGGCGCGCGCTTGTTGCACGCGGGCACGTCCGGGTCGCGGAAGTAGCGGCACCGGGTGCGCTGGAGCAGGTTCCCGCCGATCGTGGCCATGTTCCGCAGCTGGGTGGAGGCCCCGGCCAGCAGCGCCTCCCGGACGAACGGCAGCCGGGCCGCCAGCACGGGGTCGGCGGCCAGTTCCTCCATCGCGGTCAGCGCGCCGACCCGCAGCCGGTCGCCGTCGAGGGTCGTCCCGCGCAGCGGCAGCCTGCCGATGTCGACCAGGCGCGACGGGTGCACGACCCGGTCCTTCAGCACGAGGTCGAGCTGCGTCGTCCCGCCCGCGAGGTAGGCGGCACCGGGGTCACCGCTCACCAGGGCGACCGCGCTGTCGAGGTCGTCCGCGCGGACGTACTCGAACCCGCTCACCGCCGCTCACCGTCCACCCGCGCGACCTCGCGGATCGCCGCGACGATGTTCGGGTACGCCCCGCACCGGCACAGGTTGCCGCTCATGAACTCGCGGACCTCCTCGTCCGACCCGGCGCGGCCCTCGTCGAGCAGCGCGACCGCGGACATGATCTGACCGGACGTGCAGAACCCGCACTGGAAGGCGTCGTGGCGCACGAACGCCTCCTGGACGGGGTGCCTGCGCCCCCGCGCGCCGAGGCCCTCGACGGTCGTCACCTCCCGGCCGTCGCACTGCGCCGCCAGCACCAGGCACGACACCACGCGCTTGCCGTCGAGCAGGACGGTGCACGCGCCGCACGCGCCCTGGTCGCACCCCTTCTTCGTACCGGTCAGGTCCAGGTGGTCGCGCACCGCGTCGAGCAGGGTCACCCGGTTGTCCAGCTCCAACTCCGCCACCCGTCCGTTGATGGCGAGCCTCACGGTGACGTCCATGGGTAGTTCTTCCTCCGCTGCCTGGGAATCGGTACCCACGATTCGATCATCGCGGGGCGCGGGGCGTGTAGACCAGCGCTGCCAATCCCTTGCACGATCCTGCCGGCGCCGCGAGTACCGTGCCCGGTTGTGGAACCGCTCCCCGAACTGCGCAGGCTGATCGAACGCCACGTCGACCACCCCGAGCGGTTGGCGGCACTGCCCGACGTGACGCTGATGGCGTCCTCCACGCCGACCGACCCGCTGGGGGTGATCTGCGAGACCGCGCTCGCCGTGGTCGTGCAGGGGTCCAAGCGCACGGTGCTGGCCGACACGGTGTTCGACTACGGCGCGGGGCAGTACCTCGTGGTGCCGGTCGAACTGCCGCTCACGGCCCACATCGTCCACGCCACGCCCGACGAACCGTTCCTCGCGTTCGGCCTGTCGCTGCGTCCGGCCGCCGTCGCCGAACTGCTGCTGGCTCAGCCCGCCGACCGCGCCAGGGGACGGGGAACAGCGCGCATCACCCTGACCGACGCGCCCACCGACCTGCTGGACCCGATCGTGCGCCTGCTCCGGCTGGTCGACCGCCCTGCCGACATCCCGGTGCTGGGCGGGGCGATCCAGCGGGAGATCCTGTGGCGGCTGCTCAACGGTGAGCAGGCCGAGATGGTGCGCCAGATCGGCCTCACCGACAGCCGCCTCGCCCAGATCGCCAAGGCGGCCAAGTGGATCCGCGCGCACTACGCCGACCAGCTCCGGGTCGAGGACCTGGCCAGGACGGCGGCGATGAGCGTGACCTCGTTCCACCGCCACTTCCGCGCCATCACCACGATGAGCCCGATCCAGTACCAGAAGCGGATCAGGCTCCAGGAGGCGCGCGCCCGCCTGGTCGCCGAACCGGACGACGTCGCGGCCGTGGGCCACGCCGTCGGCTACGACAGCGCGTCGCAGTTCAGCCGCGAGTACCGGCGCTTCTTCGGCGAGCCACCGGGCCGCGACGCGGCACGCCTGCACCGCGCACGGGCCACGTCCGAGTCCTGGCGGATCTGACGCCCGCCCGTGGTGGCCGGTTCCCCCTGGCGCGGGCCGTCGCGGCGCGGGTGACGGCCGAGGACGCCCCGGCGGGCAGCGTGACCGCGACCTTCCACGGGTTCGCGGTGCCGGTGACCGTCAAAGCCCCTTGGAAGCCGTCCCGCGCGGACTGCCCGCCCTGGTCGACCGTGGTGCGGCCCGGCCCGGCCCGGTGCGGTCCGGTGCGGTCCGGTGCGGTGCGGTCCGGTCCGGTCCGGTGCGGTGCGGTGCGGTGCGGTGCGGGTTGGCGCGAGTGCCGACGTGCCGCCGGTGCGCCCACCACGATTCCACGCACGCGCAGCTACCGCGCCCTGTTCCGCACCAGGGAGTTCACCCCGTTCCTGCTGTCCCTCACCGCTTTCGCCGCCGCCCAGACGATCGGCGGCCTGGCACTCGGCACGCTGGTCTGCCGAGCCACCGGTTCCCCGCTCCTCTCCGCGATCAGCATGTTCGGCCCGCAGCCGGCGCCACTGCTCGGAGGCGCGTTCCTGCTCCCGGGTGCCGACCGCCTACCGCCGCGCGCGGTCCTGTCCCCCCTGGCCGTCGCCTTCGCCGCCACCACGGCGGTGTCTGCCCTACCGGGCCTGGTGGCGTCACTGGGTGGAGGCGTGCGCGGAGGCCTGCCCGACGAGATCCTCACCAGGGACGGCTACGTCCTGGGCCGCTCGGTCTGCACCATGCTCTGGGGCCTGGTGCAGGTCACCGGCTTCGCCACGGGCGGCGCACCGCTCACCCTCCTGTCCCCACGATCCTGCCTGCTCCTCGCGGCAGCGCTCTACCTGACCTCGGCGGTCACCACCCGCCTGACCCTCACCGCCCGCCCACCCCGCTCCTCCGGCCGCCCGTCCCTGTCGGCGACCTGGCACACCAACTCCCCGCTGCGGTCCTCACGTCCCCGCCGCCTCGCCTACCCGGGTCCGTGGGTCCCCAACGGCCTGATCATCGCAAGCCCTGGTCCTGGCAGCGCTGAGCGGACGTGCGGTCGCTGACGCACGACCGCGAACGTCGACGCGCCGGGGGGTCGCTGACGAGGTCGCCCCCCGCGACTCGCGCACGGCCACGATCCACCCCGCTGGTCGCACCCCGGTGCCAGGGGATCGGCTGTGGACGGTGGTGCCCGAGGCAGCCGTTGGAAAATCCGACGACAACCTTGTCCATCCCCGCCAGGATGGCCGGTATGGACAAGGTTGACGTCGTCGTCGCCCACAGCCAGCGCGCGACGCTGCGCGTCGGCGACGTGTTCCTGAAGGTCGACAGCGACCCGGCGCACGCCGACATCGAGGTCCGGGCGATGGCCATGGTCCCGGTACCGACCCCGCCGGTCCTCTGGTGCGAGCCGCCCGTGCTCGCCATCGCCGCCGTGCCCGGCACAGCGCTAGGCGTCCTCGGCGAACCGTCGACCGCGTCACCGGCGGCGTGGGCCGCGGCGGGTGCCGCCATCAGGAAGCTCCACGACGCGCCGTTGCCACCGTGGCCGGGCCGCAGGCTGGACGACGTGGCGGCGGAACTCGACAGCGAGTGCGCGTGGCTGCTGGCCAACGCCGTCCTGCCCGCCGAGGTGATCCACCGCAACCGCGAGATGGCCCAAGCCGCCCTCCGCCCGTGGAAACCGGTGTTCATCCACGGCGACCTGCAAATCACCCACGTGTTCGTGGACGGCGACGAGGTCACCGGCGTCATCGACTGGTCCGAAGCCGCCCCCGGCGACGCCATGTCCGACCTCGCCACCCTGACGCTCGGGCACGAGGAACGCCTGGACGACCTGCTGGCAGGCTACGGCGACGACGCGGACCGAGACGTGATCCGCGCCTGGTGGTCACTGCGCAGCCTGATGGGGTCGCGCTGGCTGATCGAGCACGGTTTCGACCCGGACGCGCCGGGATGTGAGTTCGACGTGCTCAGGTCCCGGATGCGGGAACCCTAGGTCGTTCGTGGGGGCAGGACCACGGTGACGGCCCGGTTCTGCCCGATCGCGGAGCTGACCCCTGCCCGAAGCATCGTCGTGGTCACAGGGTCCCAGACGGGCGACTGGCGCTGGGGCCTGTCCTCACAGTGGGTGTGGCCGATCTGCTTTGACCTTGGGTTCGTCCGCAGGCACGGGTCGACCGACGAGCAGCGGCAGACGATCGAGCCGCTGCCGCCCGTCTCGGGCGCGCAAGGCCGTCCGCGGGCGGACGACCGTCGGGTGATCAACGGGACGCTGTTCAAGGCCACGACAGGTGTCGCCTGGCGGGACCTGCCGCAACACCACAGGCCGGGAAGACGGTCTGTGCCCCGCGTCCGGCGCTGGTCCCGTAACGGCACCCTCACCACGCTGGCCGGGGAGGTGCGGGTGATCACCGAGGCGATCGGCGAACTCGACCGCGAGGTGTCGGTGGATGCCGGCATCGTGCGGGCACACCAGCACACCAGCACGCCGCCGACGCCCGCCGCACCGGCACCACCGCGTCCCCCACCGGGGGCGGCCGGATCGTGCGTGGTGGACCAGGCGCGGCTCATGGGTCGGCTGCCGAAGTCGCGGACCGGTGAACCGGCTACACCGAGCAGCTTGATCTCGGGATCCGCGGCGTCGGTCGCCCGATGACGAGACAGTGCCCCCAAGCACGAGCGCGCCTCGATCGCAGAGGGTCTTGCCAACGGCGGTGTCCGAGCTTGCTCAGCCGGCACCCGTCAACGCAGGCACCAGCGTGGTTACGGCACAGCTCTGCTCGACCACCTCGCGATGCACGCCCAGACCGGACCCGTGCTCGACACCACGACGAGCGATCAACGGTGTGATGCCCTTGTCATGCGGCAACCGCACCGAGGGAGCCTTGTCGATCAGCGACATCAGCGGGAAGGCCGTGCCTGTCGGCGATCAGGTGGTGTGTCGCGCTGCACAGGTGGTGACCAGCGCTGTCGATTGGCCAGGAGCGCTGCGAGGTGCGGCTCCTCGGCCACCGCTGGCACCTTCCGACGCAGATGCCGCCGAAGCACCCGATCGTGGACGTCCTGGGGTCGAGGAAGGTGCGGCCGTCTCGCGCTGGTCCTGTCGGTGGTGCGAAGGCCTCCCGAACAGGCGTGGACGTCCTGCCGGCGCGAAGAGCGGCTACGCCAGGCCGCTCGACGTGAGGGTGCGGCGTACGGCGGGATCGTCGGGGCGCAGGCCGTAGCGGTGTTCGTAGACCGCCTCCACCAGCGCGCGGAGGTCTTGGCCTGTGATTGGTTCGGTCGGTGAGGTGGTCAGGTCCGCCGCCATCAGTCGTAGTGCGTGTGGTTCCTCGTCCCCGTGTGGTGGGAGGTAGGACGTCACCGGCAGGAGGAGGGCACCGTTCTTCTCGTAGAACGAGATGCGTTTGATGCGTACCTCCACCTCGGCCTCGGGTACGTCGGGTTCTGATGGGTCCTCCACGTCGTGGACCATCCTGGTGAAGCCTGCCTCGGCCATGGTCGCGGTCAGGTGTGACCACAGCAGCGAGCCGACGCCGCGGCCCCTGCTGGCCGCCACGAAGAACCGCAGGAAGACCCAGCCCGTGGACGCCAGCGGCCGTAGGACGGCGAAGCCGAGGGGGGTGTCGTCGACCAGCACGAACGCCTGGTCGGTCAGGAGCGAGTCGAACGGGGCCCGCAGGTGCGGTGGGAATCCGTCCTCGTAGATCGCCCGCACGACCTCCAGGTCGCCTGGCTCCAACGACTCCGAGGTCACGAGTTCCACCGGAACACGCCTCCCACCATCGTCCGCAGGACCGAGATGTCCTTGATGCGTGCGGGGTCCACGGTCGCCGGGTTGGCCGAGAGCACGACCAGGTCGGCCAGTTTGCCCGGTGTGATCGTGCCCTTCACGTGCTCCTGGCACGACGCGTAGGCCGACCCGTAGGTGAAGGCGCGCAACGCTTCGAGGCCGCTCACCGCCTCGGCCGGGTTGAACGGCGCCCCGGACGACGTCTCCTGGTTCACCATGTCGTGCATCCCGAGCAGCGGGGCACCGCGCACCACCGGCCGGTCCGAGCTGCCCGGCACGACGAGCCCGGCGTCGAGCAGCGACCGCTGCCGGTACGCCCACCTCACCCGCTCCGGCCCCAGCGCGGTGATCATCCCGTCGCCGATCTCGTTGACGAACCTCCCCTGCGGCACCGGGACCACGCCCAGCTCGACCGCTCGCGCCACCTGATCGGGCCGCGCGACGCCGAAGTGCTCGATCCGGTGCCGCGGCGCGGACCGGGGGAACCCGACCGCCGCCGACTCGTACGCGTCCAGCACGAGGTCGATCGCCGCGTCGCCGATGGCGTGGGTGGCGACCCGCCAGCCCGACCGGTGCGCCGCGATGATCGTCGCCGTCAGGTCGGCCGCCTCGCCCTGGAGGTAGCCGCGGACCCCCGGTGTGTCGGCGAAGTCCTGGCACATCGCGGACGTGTGCCCGATCAGCGAGCCGTCGGAGAACACCTTCACCGGCCCGATGCGCAGCCAGTCGTCCCCGAACCCGCTGCGGATCCCCAGGTCGAGACCCAGCGACAGGCCGTCGGTGGCGTGCGCGGTCAGCGACCGCAGCGCGTCGACCGCCACCATCAGCTCGACCCGGACGTGCAGGCGCCCCTGGTCCCGAGCGGCCTGGTAGGCCGCGACCTCCACCGGGGACTTGCCGATCCAGCCGCCGCCGATGCCCGCTTCGACGCAGCTCGTGATGCCCTCGGCGAGGTACTGCCGCCCGGCCAGGTCGATCGCGTCCACCAGCGTGTCCACCGGGTACGGCAGCACCAGCGAGTTCACCAGCTGCTGCGCCTGCTCCTCCAGCAGCCCGGTGTCGACGCCCACGACGCCACCGACGACCTCGACCGGCCCGGACGTGATGCCCAACGCCTCCAGGACCGGCGTGTTCACCACGCACATGTGCCCGGAGGTGTGCTTCAGCCACACCTTCCGCCCCGGCGCGACCCGGTCCAGCTCCGCTCGCGTCGGGTGGCCGCCGATCTTGTTCTGGTCGTACCCGGCTCCGACGACCCACTCGCCGGGCTCGACGGTCCGCGCCTTCTCCCCCACCACGCGGTACAGCTCGGCCAGGTCACGCACCCGCAGGTCCACTTCGGACAGCGTGAGCCCGAACCACGCCATGTGGTTGTGCGCGTCGTGGAACCCCGGCACGACCACGGCCCCGCCGAGGTCCACGACCTCCCGCGCGGGAACGTCCTCCAGCGCCACGATCCGGTCGCCCAGGATCGCGACCGACCGCGCGTCGGGACCGTCCAGGGTCACGACCTCGGCGTTCGTCAGCAGCAGATCGGCCTCGATCACGACTGGTTCTCCAGGAAGGTCTCGCGGTACCAGTCGCTCCACGGCATAGGCCTGCCCGTCGCCGGATCCGTCTTCACGATCACCCGGTACCCCTTCGCGTACGTCACGTCGTCGCCACCGCAGCGGAACCCGTACACCGCGCTGGTGGTCCCGATCCGGTCGAACGTCAGCTCCACCCGCATCGGCCCCGGCGCGGTCACCGCCGCCAGGAACTCCACGTGCAGTTCCCGCACCGCGTAGTGCAGGTCCGGGTCGCGGTCGCCGAACCGCGCCCACCCCTTGCCCAGTTCCTCGAACAGCGCCGACTGGGCGCGTTCGACGTGGACGGCGAACCGCGAGTTGTGCAGCGTCCCGTTCAGGTCGAGTTCGTCGAAGAACACGGGGCTGTCCCACGAGAAGGTCACGGCGCGCTCCGATCCAGCAGGTGCTTCGCGACCCGTTCGGACGGTGTCCTCGGCAGGTCGTCGCGGAACTCCCAGTAGCGCGGCACCTTGAACGACGCCAGCCGCTCCGCGCAGTACGCCGACAGCTCCTCCTCGCCGACCGCGCCGACCACGAACGCCTTGACCTCCTCGCCGCGGATCTCGTCCGGCACGCCGACCACGGCCGCGAGCGCGACGGCGGGATGGCTCAGCAGCACCTCCTCCACCTCTTGCGCCGCGATGTTCTCGCCGCTGCGCCGGATCATGTCCTTGATCCGCCCCAGGTGGTAGACCCGCCCCTGCTCGTCCAGCCGCGCCAGGTCGCCGGTCGGGAACCAGCCGTCGCGCAGCACGCTGGGCAGTCCGAGGTAGCCGTCCATCATGCCCGGCCCGCGCAGCAGCAGCTCGCCGTCGACGATCTTCACCTCGCGGTGCGCCGCGGGCCGCCCGAGGCAGCCGGTGCCGACCAGCTCGTCGTGCTCCTCGGCGCCGACGCGGATGTCCGCGCCGGTCTCCGTCATCCCGAACGCCTCGTACCAGCCGACGCCCCAGCGGGCCTCCAGCACGGCGTGCAGCGACGGCGGGATCGCCGAGCACTGCACCGCCCGCACCCGGTGCTCCCGGTCGAGCGGCGACTCGGGCATGCGCAGCAGCAACGTCGGCATCGCACCGAGGCAGTAGAAGTAGGTGACCCCGTGCTCGCGCACCCTGTCCCAGAACGACGAGGGGTGGAAGCCGTCCAGGACCACGAGTTCCGCGCCCGCCAGCAGCGCGGAGACGACGTTCCACTGCGGGTCGATGTAGTAGAACGGCTGGGCGGTCAGCATCACGTCGGCCGCGACCAGCCGGGGGAACTCCTCGACCAGGCTGGCACCGAGGGTGGTCCAGTACCGGTGCGACAGCACGCAGCCCTTGGGCGACCCGGTGGTCCCGGACGTGTACTGGATGTTCACCGCCGCGCCGGGGTCGACCGGCTGCTGCTCGAACCCCTCCACCGGCGCCAGGTCCTCCAGCGGCAGCACCGCGACGCCGAGCGACTCGACCAGGGGCCGGAACTCCTCCGTGGTCACGACGGCGACCGCGGCCGAATCGCGCAGCAGGTGCTCGGCGTCGACGGTCCGGTAGCGGGTGTTCACCGGCACCATCGCCGCGCCCAGCCGCGCCAGCGCCAGCCACACCAGCGGGAACTCGGGCTGGTTGCGCAGCAGCACCGCGACCCGGTCGCCCGCGCCGACGCCCCTGAGCCGCAGCGCCTGCGCGTACCCGGCGCTGAGCCGGTCCACGTCGCCGAAGGTGAGGCGGACACCGGGGTCGAACGTCCACGCGATCCGCTCCGGCCACAGGTCGGCCGCCCGGCGCACGGCGGCGACGAGATCAGTCACGTCCGAACTCCTCACGCGGCGCGTCCCCTTCCCCGGACAAGCTGGTCAGCAGGGCGTGGTCGACCTCCGTGGCCAGCGCTTCCTCAAGGGTGGCGTCGAGCCCCAGGTCCAGCACCCGCTTGGCCAGGCTCACGGCGACCCTCGGCCGGGCGGTGATCCGACCCGCCAGGTCCAGCGCGACCTTCTCGTGCTCGCCCGCGGCCGCGACCCGGCTGATCAGCCCGATGGCCTTGGCCTCGCCCGCGGGCACGCGCTCGCCGAGCAGCAGCAGGTCCTTCGCCTTGGCCAGCCCGACCAGCCGCGGCAGCAGCAGGGAGATCCCCCCGGTCACGCTCAGTCCCACGCTGACCTCGGGGAACCCGAACTGGGCGTGCTCGTCCGCCACGACCAGGTCGCACGCGAGCGCGAACTCGCAGCCCGCGCCGAGCGCGTACCCGTGCACGGCGGCGATCACGACGCCGGGGAACCGACGGACCAGCCGTGTGACGTCCTGGATGGCCTCCAGCCGCGCCCTGGTCTCCAGCACCGTCTCGACCGGCTCGGGCTCCTTGAGGTCGTGCCCGGCGCAGAACGCGCGACCGCGACCGGCGAGCACCACGGCCCCGGCGCCGTCGGCCGAGGCGCGGGTCAGCGCGGCGACCAGCCCGTCGGTGAGCGCGGGCACCACGGCGTTGAGCCGCTCGGGCCGGTTGAGGTGGATCAGCGCCACTCCGTCGCGGCACTCGTACTCGACAACCACGGAACGCTCCTCCAGGCCGGCTCCCGATCGATCGATCGATCGGGCATACTGGGGACCGTAGGACGACTCCGCCGACGTGGTCAAGAGGTGCGCTGTGATTCCCACCGGAACGAGGGTCAGGGATGCCGCGATCGAGCTGTTCGCCGAACGCGGCTTCCACGGCACCGGCATCCGCGACCTGGCCGAACGCGCGGGCCTGTCCTCCGCGACGCTCTACCACTACATGGGCACCAAGGAGGACCTGCTCGTCTCGATCATGACCGAGAGCCTGGACCGCCTGTTCAGAGCAGGCGAGCGGCTCACCGGGGCCGACCCGTCGAGCCGGATCACCGGCCTGGTGGAGCTGCACGTCCTCACGCACGCGACGCACCGGCTGGAGACGCGGGTCGTCGACGACGAGATGCGTTCCCTGTCCCCCGACCGGCGGGCCGCCGTGGTCGCGCTGCGCGACCGCTACGAGGCGCGGTGGCAGGACGCCATCGACGCCGGGTGCGCGGACGGCTCGTTCCACGTCCGCGCACCGAGGGTCGCCAGGCTCGCGCTGCTGGAGATGTGCGGCGGCATCGCCCGCTGGTACGCTCCCGACGGGCCGATCCCCCTGGAGGACCTGGCCCTGCGCTACGCCGAGATGGCGCTCGGCGTGCTCGGCGCCGCGGGCCCGCCGCCGGTCTTCAAGGTCGACTCCGTCCGGCGGATCAGCGCCATCGTCGACGAGATCTGGCCCTAGAGCACGCGTCCGAGGAAGCCCCTGGTGTACCCGGCCACCGCGTCGAGGTGGCTCTCCAGCAGGAAGTGGCCGCCGTCGAGCAGGTGCACCTCGGCGTCCGGCAGGTCGCGCCGGAACGCCCGCGCGCCGTCCGGGCCGAAGATCTCGTCGTTGCCGCCCCACACGGCCAGCAGCGGCACCTGGCTCGCGCGGAAGTACTCGTGGAACCTCGGGTACAGGTCGACGTTCGTCCGGTAGTCCAGGAACAGCGCCATCTGGGCCTCGGCGTTGCCCGGCCGCGACACCAGCGCGTGGTCGTGCGCCCACGTGTCCGGGCTGACCAGGCTCACGTCCGGCACGCCGTGGGTGTACTGCCAGCGGATGGCCTCCAGGCTCAGGGCCGCGCGCACGGGCGCGGCGGTGTCCGGGTTCGGGTCCGCCCAGTACGCCTGGACCGGCGCCCAGAACTCCGGCACGAGGCCCTCGGTGTAGGCGTTGCCGTTCTGCGTGACGATCGCGGTGATCCGGTCCGGCCGCCGCACGGCGAGCCGCCAGCCCACGGGCGCGCCGTAGTCCTGCACGTAGATCGCGGTCCGCTCGACGCCGAGGTGGTCGAGCAGCCCCTCGGTGAGGTCGGCGAGCGCGTCGAACGCGTAGTCGAACTCGTCCGCCGACGGCGCGGCGGAGTGGCCGAAGCCGAGCAGGTCGGGCGCGATCACGCGGTAGCGGTCGGCGAGCAGCGGGATCAGGTGGCGGAACATGTGCGAACTGGTCGGGAAGCCGTGCAGCAGGACGATCGCGGGCGCGTCGACCGGGCCCGCCTCGCGGTAGAAGAGCGACCGGCCGTGCACGGTGGCGGTGCGGTGGTGGACCGAGGTCATGCCTAACCCCTTCACATGGTTTGTCTGGTTAGCCTGGCCGCCACATCGGAGCACGCCACGATCTAACCTGTCAAGCTAACCAGTGTGGTTAGATGTGGGGGTGGACGACGTGGACGCGCTGCTCGCGCTGCTCAACAGCACCCCGGTGGTCGACGGCGTCCCGACCGACGCGTGGGCCGACGACACCGCCGCCGAGGAGTGGGCCCGCGAGCACGGCGGAGGCGGCGCGCGGGCAGGCGACCTCCGCCGGATCCGCGACCGGCTCCAGGCCGTCGCACGCGGGGCCGCGGACCCGTCGGTGCTGGTGGACGCCCTCGACGGCGTGCACCAGGTCCCCCGGCTCGACCACGAGGGCGTGACGTGGGCGCTCGTCGGCGCGGACCTGCCCGCCCGGATGGTGCTCGCGTGGGCGGCCGTCCAGGAGGCGTTCCCCGGCAGGCTGCGCCCGTGCGGCAACGACGAGTGCCGCCTGTTCCTGCTCGACCGCAGCCGCGCCAACCGCGCCCGCTGGTGCTCCATGGCCACCTGCGGCAACCGCCTCAAGGCACGACGCCACCACCAGCGCGCTCAGGCGCGGGAGGCGTGACGGCGGCGGTCCCGACCCGGAGGACTGGAGCGTCCGGCCGCTCCGTCGCGAGGGGGTTCCACCGTGACACCGAAGGAGATCCTCGAACGGCACGTCCACGCGGGCCTGACCCGGAACGCCGAGGCGCAGGCCGCGCCCGACGGCGACCCGATGGCCCTCGTGCGGGTCTTCCGGCCGCGCGACGGCGAGAGCGCGCTGACGCGCGACCGCTTCTCCCCCGACACCGTCCGCCGAGGACGGATCCGGTCGGCGGGCCCCCGACAGGCCCGCCGACCGGGGGTCCTACTTGGAGAAGACGTTCTTGATCTTCTCGACGCCGTCGCCGACGGCGTCCTTCACGTCCTCCACGACGCCCTTCAGGCCCGCCGAGGCCTGGTCGGCCCGCCCCTCGGCCTTCAACTCCTCGTCGCCGGTCACGCCGCCCGCGGTCTCCTTGGCCTTGCCGCCGAGCTCCTCGGCCTTGTTGCTGATCTTGTCGCCCAACGACATCGCGTCTCTCCTCCGACCCTCGGCACCCGGCGGGTGACCGTCTCGCCACGAGGACACGGGACCCGGCGGGTTCGTCACGCCACGATCGGGTCTCCACCGGGTGACGGCGATCACCGTCACCGATCCTGGGTGGGGCCGTGACGTTTTCGCCCCGGCCGTGTCCTCACCAGAGCCGTGGGAAAGGAACTCGCCGATGCCGTGCGCAGTCGGAGGTCGTGGATGACGCACATCGAGGTCGTCAGCGCACCGCTGGACGACGCCACGCTCGTCACCCGTGCCAGGGATGGCGACGTGCGCGCCTACGAGGTGCTGGTGCTGCGCTACCAGGGCCGGATGTACCGGTTCGCGCAGCGGATGCTCGCGAGCCGGCCGGACGCCGAGGACGTGGTGCAGGAGGTGTTCCTGACCGCGTGGCGGAGGCTGGACCAGCTCCAGGACGGGGCGGCGTTCGTGTCGTGGCTCTACAAGGCCACCACGAACCGGTGCCTCAACGTGATCCGCGCCCGCAAGCCGCGGACGGAGGTGGAGCCCGATGAGCACGAGGCCCCTGGTCCGCTGCCGGAGCGGTCGGCCGAGGTCGGCGAGCAGATGGCCGCGCTCGGTCGGGCGCTGCTCCAGCTCACGGACGAGCAGCGCGCGTGCTGGCTGCTGCGCGAGGTCCACGGCCGGTCCTACGACGAGATCGCACAGCACATCGGCAGCGGCGTGACGGCGGTGCGCGGCCGGATCGCACGCGCACGGGTGCAACTCGCGGAGGTGATGGCGCCATGGCGATGAACGAGACCGATCAGGGCTACCTGCTGCCCTGCGGTCGTGACGTCGAGGCGGTGTGGGACCGGCTCGACGAGATCGACGCGCACGAACTGGAGTGCCCGCACTGCCTGGGCGCCCGCGAGAGCCTGCGGGCCCTGCGCGCCGCCACCGAGGAGATGGCGCTCGACACCGAGGAGCCGTCGCGCGCGCTGTTCGGCCGGATCATGTCCGCGGTCAGGGCCGAGGTCCGGCGGGGCGAGGTGCTGCCGGTGCCGAGCGACGACGCGGGTCCCATCCACGTGAGCGGGCGGGCCATCGCGGCCGTGCTGAGGTTCGCCGCCGACACCGTCCCGGGGGTCCGGGCGCGGCACTGCCACGTCGTCGCGCGGATCGACGTGATCGACGTGGCGCTGAAGCTGGCCGTCAGCCACGTGAACCTCACCGTCGATGTGGTGGACGTGGTGCGCGAAAGGGTGACAGCGGCGGCGTCCGCGCGCGTCGGCGTGCGGGTGAACCGCTTGGACATCACCGTCGAAGACCTGTACGACCTCTGAGGAACGAGTGACATGACTGCGGAGCACGTGATCGCCAAACCGGTGGTGGCCGCCGTCGCCGCGCACGCGGCGAGCGGCGTCGCCGGGGTGGTGCGGCTGGAACCGGGGGTCGCGGGCCTGGTCGGCTCGGTGGCGCGTACCGCGCGCCAGCGGTTCAAGGGCCTGGAACCGGTGCCGACCGAGGGTGTGCGGGTGCGGGTGGAGGGCCGGGTCTGGGTGGAGGTCGACGTCGTGACCTCGGCCGTGGACCAGGCGGTCGCGGTGGCGCGGGCCGTGCAGCGCGCGGTCGCGGCGGCCGTCACGGAGGCCACGGGCCTGCCCGTCGCGGCGGTGGCCGTGTTCGTCCTGGACATCGAGCTGTCGTGACGACCTCTCCGGAACCGGCCGAGAAGCTGCTCGCCGCGCTGCGCGGCGTCCGGGGTCTGCGCCCGGCGACGCCCGCGGTGAAGCCCTCCACGTCGTGGGTGCCGTGGGACTGGGACACGCTCGCCGTCGACCTCCGCCCCGACGTGGTCGAGGTGCGCGTGGTCGCGACCTCCCTGCCGCTGCCGCCGCTGCTGGCCGAGGCCACCGCCGTGCTGACCGAGGTGCTGCGGCACGGCCCGTTCGCCGGGGCCGCGCTGCGGATCGTGGTGACCGACCTGGACGCGTCGGCACTGCGGAGTGAGACCCGCGCCACTCGATCGGGGCCGTGACGTTCCCGTCCGAGCCGGTGTCCTAGCAGGAGAAGCCATCCACGACCCGAGGAGCGCGACGATGAGCAAACCGACCGCCACCACCAGTCCGACGGCCGCCGTCGTCCCGGCGAGCGGCACGCTGGTGACGGAGCACGGCACGACCACCGTCGCCGACACCGTGGTGCAGAAGATCGCGGGCCTGGCGGCGCGCGAGGTCAGCGGCGTGCACGCCCTGGGCAGCGGCACGTCCCGCGCGTTCGGCGCCATCCGCGAACGCATCCCCGGCGCGTCGGCCAGCGCGGGCCAGGGAGTGTCCGTCGAGGTCGGCGAGAAGCAGGCGGCCGTCGACCTCCAGCTGCTCGTCGAGTACGGCGTCCCGATCGCCGACCTGGCGCGGTCGGTGCGCCGCAACGTGATCACCTCGATCGAGCGGATGACCGGGCTGGAGGTCGTCGAGGTCAACATCGCCGTCGTGGACGTGCACATCCCCGGCGACGACGACTCCCCCACCTCCGAGCCCACCACCTCCCGCGTCCAGTAGCCGCACCGTCCGGCAGGGCCCGACGCACCGCCGATCCCAGGAGGACACGGTCAGATGACCGCCACCGCACTCGGACTGCTGTTCGGCCTCGCACTCGGCTTCGCCGCCGCGTTCGGCGGCTTCAGCGCCTTCCTCATCGTGCTCGCCTTCGGCGCGCTGGGCCTGGTCGCGGGCCTCGTGGCGGACGGCAAGCTCGACCTGTCCCAGCTGACCACGAGGGACAGGGGATGACCCTCGCCCTGGAGCGGGGCACGACCACCGTCTCACCGCGGGCGGTCGAGAGGCTCGCCGCGCGAGCGGTGTCGGAGGTCGACGGCGTCAGCGGTGGCGGTGCGACCCACCGCGTACTGGGGGTCGCCGTCGGCTCCGACGAACCGGTCCGGGTCACCGCACGCGTCACCGGGTCCCGCGCCGTGCTGACCGTGCGCCTGTCGGTCGACTACCCGCGCTCGGTGGCGGCGACCACCAGCCACGTCCGCGCCCACCTGATGACGCGGGTGGAGGAGCTGACCGGCCTCACCGTGTCCGGAGTGGACATCACCGTCACCTCGCTGCCCACCACGACCGCACCGGGTCCCGGGGTCCGGTAGCACCGGGCGCCACCGTCCACTCCGGACGCTACACCGACAGGCGGTCGCGCAGGAACGCGCGCAGCGCCTCGACGTCGGTGTCCTCCGCGACGTCGACCGGGTAGGCGCCCGGCACGAGCGACCCGCGTCCGTCGCCGTCCGACGTGTCCACGTCGAGCAGGTGCTCCCGCGTGGTCAGGATGCCCGGCTTGATCGCCTCCGCCACGGCGACGGCGTCGTGCACCAGGATGCCGTCGATGCCGTTCGCCTCCAGGTAGAACTCGCGGTACCGCGTGGTGAGGCCTTCCAGGGTGGTGCCCACCTCACCCGTCAGCGACTCCAGCCACGCGCCGTCCACGGCGCACCTGCGCGTCAGGTCGATCGGGACCAGCACGGGGCGTTCGGCGAGCACCCGCCGCGCGGCGTCCGCGTCGCTCCAGATGTTGAACTCCGCGGTGGGCGTGACGTTCCCGCCCGCGATGCCGCCGCCCATGACGACCAGCCTGCCGATCCGGCCCGCGTGCGTGTCGAGGAGGCGGGCGATGTTCGTGAGCGGGCCGATCGCCGCGACGGTGACGGGCTCGGCGCTGGCGTCGATCGTGTCGCGGAGGAACTCCACGGCGTCGCGGGCGTCGATCCGGTCGTTCACGGGCAGCGTGAGCGCCTTGCCCGAGAGGCCGTCGTCGCCGTGCACGAGCCGCGCGTCGGGCCTGCTGATCTCGCCCATCGCCCGGTCGGCTCCCCTGGCCACCGGGGCGGTGCTCCCCAGGAGCGCGAGCAGTCGCTGGGCGTTGCGGGTGGTGTGGTCGATCGACACGTTGCCGAAGACGGTCGTGACCCCGAGCAGGTCCACCTCGGGGCTGCGCACCGCGAGCGCCAGCGCGAACGCGTCGTCCACGCCGGGATCGGTGTCGATGATCAACGGGATCGTCATGCCCCCAGTCTGCTGCACCCGGCGTCGGGCCGGTGGTCCCGCCGTTCGAGTCGACTCCACCCACTGGGCCCTGTACAGACCCGGCACCTGGCCCTATGTTTCTGGGAGCGCTCCCAGAAACGGGGCGCTCGCCGTCAGAGCGGACGGCACGGCACCCCTGCACGACGTGCCGCGGTTCGAGGAGATCACTACATGGCACCCCACTCGCCACGGCGATGGCGCCGTGCGGCCAAGGCGGTCACCATCGCGTTAGCGCTGGTCGTCAGCGGCAGCACCGGCTACGCGGCCCACGCGGCCGACTACGAGCGGTTGGTCAACGGCACCTTCTCCGGCGGCTCAGCCGACCCCTGGTGGAACGGCGCGGGCACGTCCGGTCGCGTCACCGACGGGGAGTTCTGCACCGCCGTCACGGGCGGCACGACGAACCCCTGGGACGCCCTGATCGGCCAGAACGGCGTGCCGTTCGAGGCGGGTCAGTCCTACACGTTCGCGTTCGACGCGCGCGCGACGACACCGCAGCGGGTCTCGGCGGTGGCGGGCGAGGGCGTGGCCCCGTACCGGCAGATCGCGAAGCAGGACTTCGACGTCACCGCGGCCTCGCAGCGGTTCACCTACACGTTCACCTCGACGCTGGACTTCCCCGACGCGGGCAGCGGGCAGGTCACCTTCCACCTCGGCGGCCAGTCGTTCGACAACACGGTCTGCGTCGACAACGTCTCCCTGATCGGCGGCGTGGTCCCGCCCGGCGGCGCTCCCGGAACGCCGACGAAGAAGATCCAGGTCAACCAGGTCGGCTACCTGCCCGACCTGCCCAAGCACGCGACGCTGGTCAGCGACTCGACCACGCCGGTGGCCTGGACCCTGCGCGACTCCTCCGGCG
Organism: Umezawaea sp.; assembly: GCF_057122925.1. Taxonomy (NCBI): domain Bacteria; kingdom Bacillati; phylum Actinomycetota; class Actinomycetes; order Pseudonocardiales; family Pseudonocardiaceae; genus Umezawaea; species Umezawaea sp. The sequence goes on from NZ_DBNGPQ010000008.1 coordinate 50,237, forward strand.
CCACCGCCGCCACCGGCCAGAGCAGGCCGCAGGGCGCCGACGCCGCGTCGGGCGACAGCACGCACGTGATCGACTTCTCGTCGTTCACGACCGCGGGCACGGGCTACACGCTGGCGGTCGGCGACGAGGAGAGCTTCCCGTTCGACATCACCGCCGACCCGTACGCGAAGCTCCGCCGCGACTCGCTGGCGTTCTACTACCACCAGCGCAGCGGCACCCCGATCGAGGCGCGGTACGTCGGCGACACCTACGCCAGGCCCGCGGGCCACGTGAACGTCGCCCCCAACCAGGGTGACGACGCCGTGCCGTGCCGCGCGGACCTGAACTGCGGCTACACGCTGGACGTGCGCGGCGGCTGGTACGACGCGGGCGACCACGGCAAGTACGTCGTGAACGGCGGCATCTCCGCGTGGCAGGTGCTCGACACCTACGAGCGCGCGGTCGCGTTCGGCGACGCGGACGCGCTGGGCGACGGGACGCTGGCGATCCCCGAGCGGGCCAACGGCGTGCCGGACGTCCTGGACGAGGCGCGCTGGGAGGTCGAGTTCCTGCTGAAGATGCAGGCGCCGAGCGGACTGGTGCACCACAAGATCCACGACGCGAACTGGACCGGTCTGCCCACGCTGCCCGACCAGGACCCGCAACCGCGCAGGCTGTCCGCCGTGAGCACGGCGGCGACGCTGAACATGGCCGCGGTGGCCGCCCAGTCGGCCCGGATCTGGAAGACGATCGACCCGGCGTTCGCCGCGAAGAACCTGGCCGCGGCCAAGAAGGCCTACGCGGCGGCGAAGGCGAACCCGAACCTGATCGCCGATCCCAACGACGGCACGGGCGGCGGCAGCTACTCCGACGCCACGGTGTCCGACGAGTTCTACTGGGCCGCGGCCGAGCTGTTCACGACGACCGGCGCCGACGCCTACCGCGCCGACGTCACGGGCTCCCCGCACTTCAGGGGCGCGAGCCTCAACACGCGGGGCTTCGACTGGGGTTCGACCGGCCCGCTCGGCGACATCACGCTCGCGGTGGTGCCGAACGGCCTGCCGCGCGCGGACGTCGCGGCGATCCGGTCGGCGTTCACCACGACGGCGGACGCGCACCTGGCCCAGATCGCGACGCAGGGCTACCCCGCGCCGTACCGGACCACCGACGGCTCCTACGACTGGGGCTCGAACGGCCTGGTGGCGAACAACGCGGTGGTCCTGGCGCTGGCCAACGACTTCACCGGTGACGCGAAGTACCGGGAGGGCGTCTACGAGACCATGGGCTACCTGCTGGGCCGCAACCCGACGGGCTACTCCTACGTCACGGGCTACGGCGACCAGCCGGTGCGCAACGTGCACCACCGGCACTGGGCCAACCAGCTCGAACCGTCGCTGCCGACGGCGCCGCCCGGCGTGCTGTCCGGCGGTCCGAACAGCGCCCTCCAGGACCCGATCGCGGCCCGGCTGCTCCAGGGCTGCAAGCCGCAGAAGTGCTTCGTGGACCACATCGAGGCGTACTCGCTCAACGAGGTGACGGTCAACTGGAACTCCGCGCTCGCGTGGGTCGCCAACTGGGCCGCGGAGAAGTCCGGGGGAGGGTCCGGCTGCGAGGTCTCCTACCGGTCGACGAAGTGGGCGTCCGGCCAGACGGCGAGCATCGAGGTGAGGAACTCCGGCGACGAGGCGTGGGACGGCTGGACGCTGGGCTTCGGCTTCCCCGGCGGCCAGAAGATCACCAACGGCTGGTCGGCGACCTGGCGGCAGGAGGGTGCGGAGGTCACCGGCACCAGCCTGTCGTGGAACGGGAAGCTGGCTCCGGGCGCCTCGACCCACCTGGGCTTCGTCGCCTCGGCGGGTGCGGGCGACGCTGATCCGGCGACGTTCCGGATCAACGGGAAGGTGTGCTCGACGGGCTGACCGACCGGCTTCCGGCGGAGACCACCGGGTCTCCGCCGGACGCCGCGGGCGCCGGGGCTACCGGGCCCGCGGCCCGAAGCGCAGCCGGAACGAGACGACCGACAGCCCCAGGAACGGTTCGCGGCCGTGCAGCCAGCCCAGGGGCCCGTCGGGGGCGATCCTCCAGCGCACACCGGCGAACCGCCCCCGGCCCCTCGCCCGCACCGGGGTGCGGGCGAGCGCGCCGTCCAGCGCCTGGAAGACCGGCCCCGAGACGAGCACCGGCACACCACGACCGCCCGAGGTGTGCCGCGCTTCGCCGATGCCGGTCGCGGCGGCGCTGAACGCGGGTGCGGGGACGATCGTGAGGTCGGCCAACTCCTTGGGGATGCCCCACAGCCGCCGACCGCCCGCCCTCGACTCCGGGCTGTCGACCCAGATGTGCGTGATCGACAGCCCCGGCCGGGCGCCGCGCCGGACGAGGACGCCCGCGAGCAGCTCGTGGTAGGGCAGCAGGCTCCCCGGCAGGTAGTCCACGAACGCCGTCGTCACGAGCGCGCGGCCGAACGCCGTGACCGGTCGGACCCCGTCGGGCAGCGCGGGCAGGTCGCGCACGCGCACGGTCCACAGCGACACGCAGCCGTGCCCGTGCAGGTCCCACGGCTCGGGCGGGTAGTCGACGTCCACGGAGGGTCCTCACTTCGGGGTCAGGGGAAGGCGCAGCGCGCCGGGAGCGGTGCGCGGCACGACCGGGTGCCGGGGCGCGACCGGCGCGACCCGGACGTACGGCGAACCGGGTGCCGGACGCGGGTCGGGCTCGCCCAGGTTGGGCCACAGCGACGCCGCGCGCTCGGCGAGCGCGGTGATCGTCAGCGACGGGTTCACGCCGGGGTTGGCGGGAATGGTCGACCCGTCGACCACGTGCAGGCCGTCGTACCCGTGCACCCGGTGGTAGGGGTCGACCACGCCGGTCGACGCGGTGGCGCCGATGACGCAGCCGCCGATGAAGTGGCCGGTCATCGGGATGTCGGCCAGGTCGGTCCACGCGCCGCCGGGCACGCCGTCGATCTTCGCCCCGACGCGGCGGGCCACGTCGTGCCCGGCCGGGATCCACGTCGGGATGGGGTCGCCCTCGCCGGGTGAGCTGGTCAGCCGCCTGCCGAACACCCCTCGGCGGGTGCGGGTGGTCAGCGAGTTGTCCAGGTCCTGCATCACCAGCAGCGCCACCGTCTGCTCGGACCAGCGCTTCGGCCCGAGGAGCCTGCGCAGGTCGTGCCGCCGCCGCAGGAGTTCCCGCGCGCCGAGCCGCCAGCGGGGCGTGCCGGGTTCGGCGTCCACGAGGACCGTCATCAGCAGGCCCATGAGGTTGCTGCCCCGCCCGTAGCGGACGGGTTCGACGTGGGTGTGCTCGTCCGGGTGCATCGAGGACGTGACCGCGACGCCGCGCGAGTAGTCGACGCCGTCGGTGCGGGCCCGCACGCCCAGCACGGCCTCGGAGTTGGTGCGCGCCAGCACGCCCAGCCGGGTCGACAGCCCCGGCAGGCTGCCCCGGTCGCGCAGGTCGTGCAGCAGCCGCTGCGTGCCGAGGGACGCCGCGGCGAACACCACCTGCCGCGCGGTGAACGCCTTCCGCCCGCCGGGCAGGACGCCGGTGGCGCGCGTGTCGACGCGGTAGCCGCCGCGGACCGGCCGGACGTCCACCACCGTCGTCAGCGGGTGGACGACCGCGCCCGCCCGTTCGGCGAGGTGCAGGTAGTTCTTCACCAGCGTGTTCTTCGCGCCGCGGCGGCAGCCGGTCATGCACTCGCCGCAGTGCGTGCAGCCGGTGCGCTCCGGTCCGACACCGCCGAAGTACGGGTCGGGCACCCGCCTCCCCGGCTCACCGAGGAACACGCCCACGCGCGCCGGGTGGCTGCGGACGCCGAGGTCGTCGGCGACGGCGCGCAGCACGTCGTCGGCCGGGGTGGCGCGCGGGTACTCGGCGACGCCCAGCATCCGGCTCGCCTGGTCGTACCAGGGCGCGAGTTCGGCCCGCCAGTCGGTGATCCCGCTCCACCTCGGGTCGCGGTAGAAGGGCTCCGGCGGCTCGTAGAGGGTGTTGGCGTAGACCAGCGAACCGCCGCCGACCCCCGCTCCGCTGAGCACCAGCACGTCGCGCAGCAGGTCGATCCGCTGGATGCCGAGGCACCCGAGCCGGGGCGCGAACAGGTAGTCGCGCAGCCGCCACGAGCTGGTGGCGAACTCGTCGTCGGCGAACCGCCGCCCGGCCTCCAGCACGCCGACCCGGTAGCCCTTCTCGGTCAGCCGCAACGCCGTGACGCTGCCGCCGAACCCGGAGCCGATCACCAGCACGTCGTAGTCGCTCATCACGCGCCCCCGTGGTGGAAGTCCCGGTGGTCGACCCGCGAGGTGCGGCGGCGGTACTCCCACACCGAGCCGGGCCAGTTCGTGACGACGCGCCCGGTGGCGTCGCGGTACCAGTTCGCGCACCTCGTCCACACCGTGCGCGCCAGGCGGTCCTGCGTCTCGGCGTCGAACCGCTCCGCGACCTCCCGGCGCACCTCCACGGTGGGCACCGACGCCAGGTGCCGCACCGCCTGCCGGACGTACTCGCACTGCGACTCGATCATGTACACGATCGAGTTGCCGCCCAGGTTCGTGTTGGGCCCGTACAGGACGAAGAAGTTCGGGAAACCCGGCACGGTCATGCCCAGGTGGGCCCGTGCGCCGCCCGCCCACTCGTCGGCCAGCTCCCGGCCGCCGCGACCGCGGATCCGCATCGGGGCGAGGAAGTCGGTCGCCGCGAACCCCGTGCCGTACACGACCACGTCCACCTCGTGGTCGACGCCGTCGGCCGTGCGCACGCCGGTCGGGGTCAGCTCGGTGATCTTCTCGGTGACCAGGTCGACGTTGGGCTCGGCCAGCGCGGGGTACCAGTCGTTGGAGAACAGCAGCCGCTGGCAGCCGACCCGGTGGGCGGGCACGAGCCGCGCCCGCAGCACGGGGTCGGGCACCTGGCGGCGCAGGTGCAGCCGGGACAGGCCCGCGACCAGCACACCGAGCGGCTGGACCGAGGTGAGGGCCGCCGTGAGGAGTTCGCCGACGAGCCAGGTGCCCAGCCGTCCCGCGCGCTGGGCGGGCGGCGCGGTGCGGAACAGCCGGTGGTGCCACGGCCGGTACAGCCGGTCGGGTTTCGGCACGACGTGCGGCGCCGTCCGCTGGAACACCGTGAGCCTGCCCGCGAGGGGTTGCAGGCGCGGGACGAACTGGACGGCGCTGGCGCCGGTGCCGATGACCGCGATCCGCTTGCCCCGCAGGTCGTGCCGGTGCTCCCAGCGGGCGCTGTGGAACGCCGGGCCGCGGAACGAGGCCGCGCCGGGCAGGTCGGGGACGACCGGCCGGGAGAGCTGGCCCACGGCCGAGACCAGCACGTCGGCCTCCACGACCTCGCCGCCCGCCAGCTCGACCCGCCACACCGTCGCGGCCTCGTCGAACACCGCGGCCACGACGTCGGCGCCGAACCGGATCCGGTCGAGCACCTCGGCCCCGACCCGCTTCAGGTAGGCGTGGATGTCGGGTCCCTCGGCGTACCGGCGCGGCCAGGCCGGGTTGGGGGCGAACGAGTAGGAGTACAGCGACGACGGCACGTCGCAGGCCGCACCGGGGTAGGTGTTGTCCCGCCACACGCCGCCCAGGTCGTCGGCGCGTTCCAGCACGGTCACGTCCACGCCGTCGCGCCGCAGGGCCAGCGCCACGCCGATGCCGGAGAAGCCCGCTCCGATGACGACGACACGGGGACGTGACGAGTGGTTCACCCGATCGACGCTAGGGAGCTCCACCCGGCCGGCTCAAGACAGGAGCGGACGCGGAATCGACAATGGCGGCCATGACGTCTCTCGCGGAACCGGTGATCGGGCACTGGGACTTCCGGCGCAGCGTGGCCGGTGTGGCCCTCGTGGTGCGGTTCGGCGCGGAGCACGGCATCGACGCGGGCACGCTGCTCGCGGACAGCGGCATCTCCCCCGCCGACCTCACCGACCCGGTCGGGGAGGTCGCCGCGGCGCAGGAGCTGCGGGTGGTCCGCACGCTGGCCGAGCTGATGCCGGACGCGGGCCCCGCGCTCGGCGGCCGGTACCACGTGACGACGTTCGGCATCCTGGGCTACGCGTTCATCAGCAGCCCGACGGTGCTGGACGCGGTGAACGTGGCGCTGCGCTACCTGGACCTGAGCTTCACGTTCAGCATCCCGCGCGCGTCGCTGGTCGACGGCCGGGTGCGGATCGAGCTGGACGACTCGGCCCTGCCCGCGCCCGTGGCCCGGTTCCTGGTGGAACGCGACCTCGCGGCCATCCACACGGTCATCGGCGAGCTGCTGCCCGGCGGCGTGCCGCTGCTGGCCGTCGACTTCCGCTTCCCCGAGCCGTCCGACGTGACGGGGCACGAGCGCGTGTTCGGTCTGCTGCCCCGGTTCGGGCGGCGCGCGACGGTGGCGAGCTTCGACTCGGCGTTCCTGCACCGGCCGCTGCCGCAGGCCGACCCGCACACCGTGGCGGCGTGCGAGGCGCAGTGCCGCGAGCTGGTGGCCCGCCGCCGGGCGCGGGTCGGGATCGCCCACGAGGTGCGCGAGCTGCTCAGCCGCCCCGGCTCGATCGCGGTCGGGATGGACCACGTTGCCCGCGAGCTGACGATCAGCACGCGGACGCTGCGGCGCAGGCTCGCGGAGTCCGGCACCAGCTACCAGGAGCTGCTGGACGAGGTGCGCGAGGTGCTGGCGCAGGAGCTGCTGGCCACGCTGGCCGTCGAGGACGTGGCGCTGCGCCTGGGCTACGCGGAGGCGTCGAGCTTCATCCACGCGTTCAAGCGGTGGAAGGGGGTCACGCCCGCCGCGTACGCGCGACGGGCGTGACGACCGAACACCGCGTTCTCCTGGCAGGGCGGAGGTCTCGGTCCGGGCTCCACAGTGGAGCCACCTCCGGGCTGGGCAGGAGCACGGACACCGCACAGGACGCCGGCGGCCGGAGAACGGACCATCGCGGCCGCGGAAACCTCCGCACGGCAACGATCACCCGGCGGAACCGCTCTTGTCGGTCACGACGGCGATGAGCGCGATCAACTGCTCGCGGAAGCGGTCGTAGTCGTCGACGGCGCCGAGCAGCACCTCGGACTCGCGCTCCTCGCGCCGGGCGGCCTTGAGCACCCTGCGCCCGGCGGGGGTGATCGCGACGAGGGTGCGCCTGCGGTCGCGCTCGTCGGAGTAGCGCCGGATGAACCCCGAGCGCTCCAGGCGTTCGGTGGTGCGGCTCATGGTCTGGTCGGTCACCCGGCACAGCACGGCCAACTCGCGCTGCGCCAGCGGCGCCTCCACCACGTGGTGCAGGATGATCATGCCCGCGTGGGTCAGGTCGAGGCCCGCGAGCACGGTGTCGAACCGGCCCTCCAGCATCCGCGCGGCGACCGACAGCAGCCGCCCCGTCGGCCAGGAGTGCACGTCGGAGCGCATGTCGCGCACCTGCTCGTCCGGCTCGGCCATCGGGTCATCTTCGCAGACGAGCCGGACGAGGCCGTCAGCCGACGTCGGTGTTCACCGGCATCCCGGTCACCGGCCGCCCGGTGGCGACGGCGACGGCGCTCGCGATGGCCGCGGCGGCGGGCGGGTAGGCCAGCTCCCCCAGCCCGCCGATCGGCGCGTCGGACGGCACCAGCACCACGTCGACCTCCGGTGCCCGGTCGATCCTGGCCCACGCGTAGTCCCGGAAGGACGATTGGACGACCCGCCCCTCCCGCACGGTGATCCGCGCGCCGAGCACGGTCGACACGGCGTCCACCACGCAGCCCTCGACCTGCGCCCGCACACCCGACGGGTGCAGCGCCGCGCCGACGTCGACCGCGGCCGTCACCCGGCGGACGCGCGGCACGCCGTCCTCCAGCTCCACGACCGCGACCACCGCGATGGCCGACCCGTAGTCCAGGTGGCACGCGACCCCTCGGGCCCGGTGCCGCGACGCGCTCCAGCGGGCGCGGTTCGCCGCGACGTCCAGCACCCGGCGCAGCCGCGAGTCGGCGGGCAGCAGGCGCCTGCGCAGCGCGACCTGGTCCCAGCCGCCGCGGTCGCCGATCGCGCTGAGGAAGCACTCCTCGGCGTAGCCGAACTGGCCCGCGTAGACCGCCCGCCAGAACGCCGTGCGCAGCGGGGCGGGGGTGAGTCCCACGACGACCGCGCCCGGCACGGTGTACGGGAAGTGGTCGCCGCTGCCCTTGACCACGGCGGGGTTGGCGAACGGCGGCGAGGTCGTCAGCGGCCACGTCGACACGGCGTGCGACCGCCACGTCGGCAGCCCCTCGGCGTCGACCACCGCGCTCAGCCGGTGCACGGACATCGGCCGGTAGGAGTCGTGCCGGGTGTCGTCGTCGCGGGTCCACAGCACCTTGACCGGCTTGCCGACGGCCCGCGAGCAGGCGACGGCCTCCAGGACGAAGTCCGACTCGACCCGCCTGCCGAACGCGCCGCCCGCGAGCGTCGGCTCCACCCGCACGAGCGCCGGGTCGAGGCCCAGGGTCTGCGCCAGCCTGGTCCGCAGCCCGCCGGGGTCCTGCGTGGGCACCCACAGCGACACGCCGTCCGCGCGCACGTCGGCGGTGGCGTTCATGGGTTCCATCGGCGCGTGGGCCAGCAGCGGCAGCCGGTACTCGGCTCGCAGCGCCACCGGTCCCGGCGCGGGTTCGGTCGCGGGCAGCGCGCCCGCCAGGTCCTCCAGCCACTCCCGGCTGTCGGCGGTCGGCGTGCCGCCGGTCCACGTGACGGCCAGCGCCTCCCGTCCGCGCAGCGCGGCGGGCGCCGATCCGGCGACGACCGCGATCCCGCCGTCGACCCGGACCACGTCGACCACCCCGGCCACCGCGCGGGCCGCCGCGTCGTCGACCACGTCGGGCACCGCGCCGATCCACGGCGGGCGCGCCACCACGGCGGTCAGCAGGCCGGGCCGGACGACGTCGATGCCGTACCGGGCCTTGCCGGTGACGATGTCGTGGGCGTCGATCCGCCCGGCTCCCCGGCCGAGCACCTTCCACTCCCGCCGCGGCACGAGGGTCACCGGCACGGTCGCCGGGTCGAGCGCCGCGGCGTCGGCCACCAGCGCCGCGTACGGCAGCCTCCGGCGCCGCGGGTGCTCGACGAACCCGTCGCGCGCCCGGCAGCTCTCGACCGGCACGCCCCACCTGGCCGCGGCGGCGGCCACGAGCAGGCACCGCGCGGTCGCCGCGGCCCGGCGCAGCGGCTCGGTCATCAGCCGCAGCGAGGAGGAGTTCGCCACGACCTGGGACCCGTAGCGGGCCGTGTCGCCGAGCGCCTGCTCGACGTGCACGGCGTCCAGGTCGACGGCCAGTTCCTCGGCCACCAGCATCGCGACGACGGTCCGCACGCCCTGGCCGGTGTCCGGGCGCGGTGCGGTGGCGGTGATCCGCCCGTCCGCGTCCAGCCGCACGAAGACGGTGGGGACCAGGCCCGCGGCGTCGGCGAGCGCGGGCACCGGCAGCGCCACGACCAGCGCGCCGAGCCCGGCGGCGGTGAGGAAGGAGCGTCGGTCGAGCATCAGCGTCCACCCCTCGCGAGCTGGGCCGCGCGCTTCACGGCGACGCGGATGCGGGCGTAGGTCCCGCACCGGCACACGTTGTCCCGCAGCGCCTCGTCGATGTCCGCGTCGCTCGGGTCGGGGTGCTCGGCCAGCAGCGCGACCGTCGTCATGATCTGGCCGGGCTGGCAGTAGCCGCACTGGGCCACGTCCTGCTCCACCCAGGCCCGCTGGACGGGGTGGTCGCCCCGGCGTGACAGGCCCTCGATGGTCGTGATGTCCCCGCCCGCGGCGTCCGCGACGCTCGTCGTGCACGGCCGGAACGCCGATCCGTCCACAATGGACGTGCACGCCCCGCAGGCGCCGACCCCGCACCCGTACTTCGGACCGGTCAGCCCCAGGTCCTCGCGCAGCGCCCACAGCAGCGGGGTGTCGTCGGGCAGATCGACCTCGTGCCAGGAACCGTTGACCCGCAACCGGTGTGTACCCACCGCGTGCTCCCGTTCGTCGTCGGACGTGCCACCTGTGGTGGTGCCCCAGCACGCTCCCACAGGAAGGGTTTGTTCAGCAAGCTGAACATCTGCATAATGCTCAGCGTGCTGAACGATATGCGTCTCGACTCGAACCGCGCGCTGCTGTGGGGCGTGCTCGCCAGCGCCGTGCTGACGGGACTGGTCTGGTTGGCGGGCACCCGCCTGGGTGGCGTCGTCCTGCTACCGGACCAGGGCGCGTCCTGGTACTACTGGAAGCTGCCCGAGCCGACCGCGTGGACGCGCGCGTCCGCCTGGGTGGGCTACGCGGCGCACCAGCTCGCGGCGTGGGGCCTGATCCACCACGCGCAGACCAGGGTCAAGCGCCACACCCGCGGCCTGCACCCGGTGAACGTGGTCGCGCTCGCGGTGAACTTCGGCTTCGTCCTGCTGCACGCCGTGCAGACGCAGGTCTTCTACGACGGCACCGCGCAGGACGTGTCGATCTTCAGCTCGCAGGGCTCGGTGGTGCTGCTGCTGGTCGTCGTGCTGCTGATGGAGAGCCGCAGGCGGGGCCTCTTCGCCGGCCACGGCCGCCCGTTCCCCGCCGACGTCGTCGGGTTCACCCGCAAGTACCACGGCTACCTGTTCAGCTGGGCCGCGATCTACACGTTCTGGTACCACCCGATGGAGAACACGAGCGGCCACCTCATCGGCTTCTTCTACATGTTCCTCCTGCTCCTCCAGGGCAGCCTCTTCCTCACCCGCGCTCACACCAACCGCTGGTGGACCCTCACCCTGGAGCTGATGGTGGCCGTGCACGGCACGCTGGTGGCGGTGATGAACTCCGGCCCGGACGGCATCTGGCCGATGTTCCTGTTCGGCTTCCTGGGCGTGTTCGTGCTGACCCAGCTGCACGGGGTCGGCCTGTCCACGACCGCGCGCTGGTACGTGGCGGCGGTGTTCGCCGTCGGGGTCGTGGCGGTGTACTCGTGGCGCGGCTTCGACCGGATCGACGAGATCGTCCGCATCCCCGCCATCGAGTACCTGGTGACCGCCGTGGTGGCGCTGCTGGTCTGGGTCGGCATCCGCCTGGCCGCCGCGCTCCGGTGAGGCACCTCCGCTGGGCGACCCCGGTCGCGTGCCTCGGCGTGCCCGCGTGGCTGCTGGCGACCCGCTGGTCCACCACCACCCACGCCCACCCGGCCTACCTGGTCGTGCTGGTGCTCGTCGCCTGCGCCGGGGTCGCCGCGGCGGTGCGCCCGCCGCGTCCGCGCTGGTTCGTCCTGCTCGCTGTCGCACTGCTCCTGGCACCGCTGGTGTGGCTGCGCCCGTTCCCCGCGACGGCGCTCGCGGGGACGGCGCGCACGGTCGACCACGCGACCACGGTCGAACTGGTCCCCTCGGAGCCGGTCCGCGACGGCCTGGTGTTCTACCCCGGCGCCCGCGTGGACCCCCGCGCCTACCTGCGGCTGCTCAGCCCGCTGGCCGAGCGCGGCACGCTCGTGGTCGTGGTCAAGGCCCCGTTCGACTTCGCCCTGCTCACCCCCGGCGCCGCGGAGGACGTGCTCGACGCGCACCCCGACGTCCGGGACTGGACCGTCGGCGGCCACTCGCTCGGCGGCGTCGCCGCGGGCCGGTACGCCGCGACCGGCGATCCCCGCGTGCGCGGTCTGCTGCTGTGGGCCTCCTACCCCGTGGACGACCTGTCCGGCCGCGCGGACCTGGACGTCTGGTCGATCTCGGGTGAGCGCGACGGCTTCACCACACCGGCGGACGTGGCCGACTCGCGCGCGGTGCTGCCGCCGGACACCCGGTACGTCCAGGTCCCCGGCGCGGTGCACGCGTTCTTCGGCGACTACGGCGACCAGCCGGGCGACGGCGTGCCGACCACGTCGAGGGAGACCGCCCAGGAGGCGATCGTCGCGGCGAGCACCGAGGCGCTGGCCCAGCCCCGGACCGCCGATCCGGGGACGAGCGGGCGGTGAACGCCGCCGCCCGGAGCGACGACGCTCGTGGTGCAAGCGAGAACCACGGGAAGGAACCACCATGAAGATCGCCATCGTCACCGGCGGGAACAGGGGCCTCGGCCGCGACTCGGCACTGGCCCTCGCCCGCAGGGGTGTCGACTCGATCATCACCTACCGCTCCAACGCCGAGGAGGCCGACGCCGTCGTCGCCGAGATCGGCGCGCTGGGCCGCACGGCCGTCGCCCTGCGCCTGGACGTCGCCGAGCCTGCGGGCTTCGCCGACGAGGTCCGCCGGGTCCTGAAGGAGACGTGGGACCGCGACACGGTCGACTTCCTGGTCAACAACGCGGGCGTCGCCCACCACCTGTCGTTCGCCGACACCACGGAGGAGGCGTTCGACGAGCTGATGAACGTCCACTTCAGGGGCGTCTTCTTCCTCACCCGGAGCCTCCTGCCGGTCCTCGCCGACGGCGGGAGCATCCTCAACGTGTCCACCGGACTCGCCCGGTTCACCACGCCGGGCTTCGCCGCGTACGCGTCGATGAAGGGCGCGGTCGAGGTGCTCACCCGCTACCTGGCCCAGGAGCTCGGCCCGCGCGGCATCACCGTGAACACCATCGCGCCGGGGCCGGTCGAGACCGACTTCGCCGGGGGCGCGGTGCGCGACAACGCCGACTTCAACGCGCTGCTGGCGTCCCAGGCGGCGCTGGGCCGCGTCGGCCTCCCCGAGGACATCGGCGGCGTCGTGGCGTCGCTGCTGTCCGAGGACAGCCGCTGGGTGACCGGCCAGCGCCTGGAGGTCTCGGGAGGCATCCACCTCTGACATCTAGACCCTTCGTCTATACTTGGACCAAACGTCCAGACGAAGGGTGCCCATGTACCTCGACGCGCGATCCGGCCGGACCTACCCGATCGACGCCCGGCGCTGGCGCGGGGACGACGGGGCACCGCTGACGGTGACCCCGTCGCCCGGCATCGGCCCGGACGACGTCGACACGCGCACCCGCTCGCTCTGGCGCTACCGCGCCGCCCTCCCCGGTGGCATCGAACGGCCGATCTCGCTCGGGGAGGGCTGCACGCCGCTGCTGGAGCGCACGTGGGGCACCACGCCGGTCCACTTCAAGCTGGAGTGGTTCAGCCCCACCGGCAGCTTCAAGGACCGCGGCACCAGCGTGATGATCTCCCTGCTCGCGCAGGCCGGCGTGGACAGCGTCATCGAGGACAGCTCCGGCAACGGCGGCTCGTCGGTCGCCGCCTACTGCGCCGCCGCGGGCATCAGGGCCAGGATCCTCGCCCCCGAGGGCACGTCCCCCGCCAAGGTCCTCCAGAGCCGCGCCTACGGCGCCGAGGTCACCCTCGTGCCGGGAGACCGGGAGGCCACCGCCGCGCAGGCGCTCCGCGACTCGGCGGACACGTGCTACGCGAGCCACAACTGGCACCCGTTCTTCCTCCAGGGCACCAAGACCCTCGCCTACGAGCTGTGGGAGGACCTCGGCTTCACCGCACCGGACAACATCATCACCGTGGCGGGCGCGGGCAGCACGGTCCTCGGCTGCGACCTCGGCTTCACCGAACTGCTGGCGGCGGGCCGCATCCCCCGCCTGCCCAGGCTCCTGGTCGCCCAGCCGCGCAACTGCGCCCCGATCGACGCCCACTTCCACGGCACCGCGGCCGACCTGGTCTTCGCGCCGACGATCGCCGAGGGCACCGCGATCCGCGAACCCGTCCGCCTGCCCGAGGTGCTGGACGCCGTTCGCCGCTCGAACGGCGACGTCGCCACCATCGCGGAGGAGGACATCGCCGGAGCGGTCCGCGACCTCGCGGCCCTCGGCCTCTACGCCGAACCCACCAGCGCCACGGCGGCGGCGGCCATCGAGGTCTTCCGGTCCAGGGGCGCCCTCGCGCCCGGTGAGACCACCGTCGTCGTCCTCACCGGCTCGGGTCTCAAGGCCCCGACCACGATTGCGGGGGTGTTCGCGTGACCGAGGACGAACTGCTGCTGCGCGAGGCGGAGACGATCGCCACCGCGATCGGCCGGATGTTCCCCGGTCTGTGCGAGGTGGTCCTGCACGACCTCCGCGACCCTGAGCACACGGTCCGCGTCATCGAGAACAACCTCTCCGGCCGCCGGGTCGGCGATCCCGCGACGGAGATCGGCGTGGCCCGCATCCAGGACCCGGACTACCCGAACGTCATCCAGAACTACCCCAACACCTTCCCCGACGGCAGACCGGCGAAGAGCACGTCCATCGGCATCAAGAACAGCGAGGGCGTCTACGTCGCCGCCCTCTGCCTCAACCTCGACGTGTCCCTCTTCGCCACCGTCGCCCGCAGCCTGCACAACCTCGTCAGCACCGACGAGCAGCAGCAGCCGCTGACGGAGAACCTGCGCGCCCGCACCGTCGACGAACTCCGCACCCTGGTGGAGGAGTTCGCCGCCACCAGGGGCCAGACCCCCCGCAGCCTCACCGCGAAGGACCGGAAGGAACTGCTGCGCTCCCTCAAGGAGAACGGCTACCTCGACGTGAAGCACTCGGTCCCGGTGCTCACCGACATCCTCGGCGTCTCCCGCGCCACCGTCTACAACTACGTGAGATGACCATGACCACCCCGCACCTGCTCGTCGACCCGACCAAGGTCGAGGCCAACATCGCCCGCCTCGACAACCACATCACCGCACTGGGCTCGACCCTGCGCCCCCACGTCAAGACGGCGAAGTCCGTCGACGTGGCGAGGCTCCTGTTCCACGGCGGAACCGGCCCCATCACCGTGTCCACCCTCCACGAGGCCGAGGAGTTCGCGGCCCACGGCTTCACCGACATCGTCTACGCCGTCGGCATCGCCCCGGACAAGCTGGACCGCGTGCGCGCACTGCGCGCCAGGGGCGTGGACCTGGTCGTGCTGCTGGACAGCGTCGACCAGGCGCACCGCACCAGCGAAGCGAACGTCCCGGCCCTGATCGAGGTCGACTGCGACGGCCACCGCGGCGGCGTCACCCCGGACGACCCGGCGCTGCCCGCCATCGCGGCCGTCCTGGGCGACACGCTGCGCGGCGTCCTCACGCACGCGGGCGAGTCCTACTACTGCTACACCGTGGAAGCACTGGTGGCGGCGGCCGAACACGAACGAGCCACCGCCGTCGCGGCAGCCGAAACCCTGAGGGCGAAGGGCTTCCCGTGCCCGGTGGTCAGCATCGGCTCCACCCCCACGGCCCACGCCACCCGCGACCTCACCGGTGTCACCGAGGTGAGGGCGGGCAACTACGTCTTCTTCGACCTCGTCATGGCGGGCATCGGCGTCTGCACCCTGGACGACCTGGCCCTCTCCGTGGTCACCACGGTCATCGGCCACCGCGAGGACAAGGGCTGGATCCTCACCGACGCGGGCTGGATGGCCACCTCACGCGACAGGGGCACCGCCGCCCAACCAACCGACCAGGGCTACGGCCTGGTCTGCGACGTCGACGGCACCCCCATCCCGGACCTGCTCATGACGGCCGCCAGCCAGGAGCACGGCGTCCTCTCCACCAGAACGGGCTCTCCCCTCCCCGACCTCCCGGTGGGCACCAAGCTCCGCATCCTCCCCAACCACGCCTGCGCGACAGCGGCACAACACACCCACTACCACCTGACCACGACCACCACCACGTGGCCACGACTGAACGGCTGGTAACCCCGTGCGCTTCCTGTCCGAAGAGGACTCAGCAGCCCTGATCACCGAGGAACTGGCCTACAACGCCGTCCGCACGGCACTCATCGCCGCGGTGGCCGACACCAGCACCACCTTCCCCGCCCTACCGGCGCACGCCTCCCAGCCGCACAACAGGTTTACCGTGAAGTCAGCGGCGGCGACGGACGTCGCGGGCGTCAAGATCGGCAGCTACTGGCCGAACAACACCACCACCCCGAGGCACAACTCCACCATCCTCCTGCTGGACCAGGAAACCGGGAAGATCGCCGCGGTGGTGGAAGCGGCCACGGTCAACGCCTACCGCACGGCAGCGGCGGACGCGGTGGCGGCGGACACCCTGGCGAACCCGGACGCCACCACCCTCACCATCTTCGGCACCGGCCACCAGGCCTACTACGAGTGCACGGCACTGGCCAGGATCCGCACCCTCACCACGATCCACGTGGTGGCGAGAACACCGGAGCACGGCCGCACCCTGGTGGACAGGCTCCACGAGGCAGGCCTACCAGCGACCCTGACAGAACCGGAACAGGCGGTGGGAGCCGCGGACATCATCGTCACCGCGACGACAGCACGAACCCCGCTCTTCGACGCCGAGTGGGTGACGCGGGGAACCCACGTGGCCTCCATGGGTTCGGACGCCAAGGGAAAACAGGAACTACCACCAGCCCTGCTGGACGACGCGGCCCTCTTCTGCGACCTACCACCGCAGTCACGAACGATCGGCGAGTTCCAGCACACCACCACCCAGCACCGCATCACCGCCCTGGGCAACGTCCTGACCGGCACCGCTCCCGGCAGGCGGGACGAGGACTCCATCACCATCTTCGACAGCTCGGGCATAGCCCTGCAAGACCTCTACACGGCCACGGCCCTTCTGGCCGAGCAGTAGGGCGCAAGGGCCCGCACAGCACGCGACCGAGGTCGATTCCACCAGGGGACCCGTCCCTCGCCCCGGCAGGTCGGGCAGGGTGGCACACCCTGCCCGACAGCCCCGACCACGAGGTCGAACCCAGGGGTACCAAGCCACACCGACCGTCCCACCACAACGGACACCCGCCACACATAGCAAGCAATACGATTGCACGCCCTGTGCTTTACTGGACCCATGCCCGACACAGCCGATCTCACCGACGAGGAAGTCGACGACTTCACCAAGGCGTGCAACCGGCTCTACGCGCTGATGCACCGCAACCGCAGCAGCCTCGCGGCCACAGCGACAGGCCCCGACCAGCTGTCGGACTCCCAGCTGGTGCTCCTCACCCCGCTCACCGAGCAGGGCGCCATGGCCGTGGGCAAACTGGCCACCCGAGCGGGCGTGGCCCAGCCCACCGCGACCCGAGCGCTCAAGCAGCTGGAGGACCGGGGCTTCGTGGCCCGCAAGCGGATCAGCGGCGACGACCGCACGGTACTGGTCACCCTCACCCCACGCGGTGAATCCGCCTGGCAGGCAGCCGACAACCGCATGCGCACCCTGCAACGCCACGCGCTCGACCAGATCCCACCGGAGCGCCGCACCACCGTGGTGGACGCCCTGACGGAACTGGCCCGAGCGATAGACAGGACGGGTTAGGACCCGCTAGGACCGCAGCAGGTCCGCCACCAGTTCGGCCAGCAGCGCCGTCCGCGCGGGCAGCTCCGCCACCACCACGTGCTCGTGATCGGCGTGGGCGCCACCACCAACCGCCCCGAGCCCGTCCAACGTGGGAACACCGATCCCCGCGGTGAAGTTGCCGTCCGACCCACCTCCCACCGCGACCCGGCCCAACGGCGGCTGCCCGATCCGCACGGCGACCGCCGAGGCCCGCTCGAACAGCCCGTCCGACGACTCCGCCGTCATCGGCGGCCGGTTGGGCCGACCCAGCACCTCCAACCGCGCCCCCGCCAGCACCGGCCGCAGGGCGTGCATCGCCGCGTCCACCCGCACCTGCTCGTGGGCGAACCGAGCGCGCACGTCCACCGCGAACTCCCCCACCGCGGGCACCGTGTTCCCCGTGGTCCCGGCCGCCATCACGGTCGGCGTGACCGTCGTCCCCAGCTCCGGATCGGCCAGCCCGGTCACGGCGAGCACCTGGTGGGCGAGTTCGACGGTGGCGTTGACCCCGCGCTCCGGCTCCAGCCCGGCGTGCGCGGCCAGCCCGTGCACGCGCACCCGGTACATCGACACACCCTTGCGCTCGGTCTTGAGCGCTCCCCCGTCGGCCGACGCCTCCATCACCAGCGCGGCGACGCACCCCGCCGCCTCGGCCTCGATCAGCGCCCGCGAGCTCGGCGAGCCGACCTCCTCGTCGCCGGTCACCAGCAGCGTCACCCCGGCCCGGTCCGCCAGCCCGGCGACGGCGTGCACCGACATCGCGAGACCGGCCTTCATGTCGAAGCACCCCGGCCCGCGCAGCACGCCGTCCTGGACCGAGAACGGGTGCGTCAGCAGCGTCCCGAACGGCCACACCGTGTCGTGGTGGCACAGCAGCAGCACCTTCGTCGGGCCCTCGCCGAACTTCCACCGCAGGTGGCTCACGCCGTCGACCACGATCCGCTCCGGCGCCACCCCGAGCCGCTTCTCCCCGACCCGCGCGACGACGTCGGCCGACGCGGCGACCGCGGCGAGGTCCGCGGACGGCGACTCGCACGTCACCAGTTCCTCGATGTCGTCCACCAGGTCCGGCAACGCACGCACGTAGTCCATGCGGCCCAGGCTAATCGAACGACCCGGCGGACGGCCGAGAACGCGCGGCCGCCTAGCGGGGCTTCGCGGTTTCCAGCGGCACCGCATCCGAGCGGACCAGGCCGAGTTGGACGGACTGGCGGCCGAGCACCGCGTCGAGCGCCCAGTCGACCGCCGTGCGGATGCGGTTGCCCGGCATGGCGAGCAGGTGGTAGCCGCGGGTGACGACCTTCGCCGGGAAACCGGACAGCGGGATGCGCAGGGGGTTGGCCGCGGCGTCGAGGCCGCCGAGGTCGACGACGAAGCCGAGGTCGTGGTGCTTGTAGTCGCGCAGCAGCGCGCCGTAGCCGAGGGAGGCGGCGACGTTCTTGCCCGCGAGCGTGCCCTGGCGGGCGGCGTGCTGGGCGGTCATCGCCGTCACCTCTCCCGGACGGGTCAGGTCGGGGACCGCGGCGGCGTCGCCGCAGGCGAAGACCTCGGGGTGGCCGGGGACCCTGAGGTTCGGCTCGACGCAGAGCCTCCCCTTCTCGGTGCGCAGCCCGGTGGCCTCGGCGACGGGGTCGGGGCGGACGCCGACGCACCAGGCGAGCGTGCGGGTGGCGACGAACTCGCCGCTGGTGAGCAGGACGCCCTCGCGGGTCGCCTCCTTGACCGAGGTGCCCGTGCCGACCTCGACGCCGCGCTTGCGCAGCACCTTGTCAGCGGCGCGGGACAGCCTCGGGTCGAGTTCGGGGAGCACCTTCGGCGCGATGTCGAGCAGGATCCAGCGCATCTTCTGGTCGCGGAGTTCCTTGTGCCGCTTGACGATCGCGCTGGTGAACAGCGGCCCCTGCGCGGCGACCTCGGTGCCGGTGTAGCCGGCGCCGACGACGACGAACGTGCAGCGGGCGTCGCGCTCGGCCCGGTCGTCGGTGGCGGCGGCCAGCTCGACCTGCCGGATGACGTGGTCGCGCAGGTAGAGCGCCTCGGCCACGCCGCGGAAGCCGTGGGCGTGCTCGGCGACGCCGGGGATGGGCAGCAGCTTGTTCGCGCTGCCCGACGCGAAGATCAACCGGTCGTAGGACAGGTCGTGGGTCCCGCCCTCGGGATCGGTGTAGTCGACCGTGCGGTCCTCCAGCGAAACGCTGGTGACCTCGCCGAGCGCGAGCCGCACGCGCGGGAGCGCGGCGGGCAGGGACACGGTGACGCGCCTGGGGTCGACGACGGCGGCGGCGACCTCCGGGAGCAGCGGGAGGTAGAGGAAGTAGTCCGTGCGGTTCACCAGCACGATCTCCACGGGCGCGTCCTTCGGCAGGGCGCGGGAGAGCGAGCGGGCAGCCTGGAATCCGGCGAATCCGCCGCCGACGATCACGACACGGGTCGACTCAGCCATGGGTTCACCTTGGCCTACCCGGAGGTCGACCGCAGCTCGGCGAGATCCGAGACACATTGTGCACGTTTTAGTTGTGCACGAGTTAGTTGCTGACTAGTGTTCACCACGTCAGCTTCGAGCAGCGAGTGAGGGAGCCAGCCATGACCGTCGTACTGGAGCAGGCCGCGCAGGACTTCGCGGACGCCACCGCCAAGCCGCCGTACCTCTTCGACCTCGGCCCCGAAAAGGGCCGCACGACGGTGGACGAGGTGCAGTCCGGCGAGGTCGCCAAGCCGGGTGTCGACATCGAGGACCTGGTCGTCGAGGGCGGACCGTCCGGCGAGGTGAAGGTGCGGATCGTGCGCCCCGAGGGCGTCACGGGCGTGCTGCCGGTCATCCTCTACATCCACGGCGCGGGCTGGGTGTTCGGCAACGCCCACACCCACGACCGCCTGGTCCGCGAACTCGCGGTCGGCGCCAACGCGGCCGTCGTGTTCCCGGAGTACAGCCTCTCCCCCGAGGCCCGCTACCCGGTCGCCATCGAGGAGAACTACGCCGTCGCCCGGTGGATCGGCACCCACGGCGCGGGCAAGGACCTCGACGGCACCCGCGTCGCCATCGCGGGCGACTCGGTCGGCGGCAACATGACCGCCGCGCTCACGCTGCTCGCCAAGGAGCGCGGCGACGTGGCGTTCACCGGGCAGGTGCTGTTCTACCCGGTGACCGACGCCGCGTTCGACACCCCGTCCTACCACGAGTTCGCCGAGGGCTACTTCCTGCGCCGCGACGCCATGCAGTGGTTCTGGGACCAGTACACGACCGACCCGGCGCAGCGCGCCGAGATCACCGCGTCGCCGCTGCGCGCGACCACCGAGCAGCTCGCGGGACTGCCGGCCGCACTGGTCATCACCGGCGAGGCCGACGTGCTGCGCGACGAGGGCGAGGCCTACGCGACCAAGCTGCGCGCCGCGGGCGTGCCGGTCACCGCGGTCCGCTACCAGGGCATCATCCACGACTTCGTGATGCTGAACGCGCTGAGCGGGACCCACGCCGCCAGGGCCGCCATCGCCCAGGCCATCGCCTTCCTCAAGGCCGCCCTCTGAGCCGACGACGCCCGCCCACCGCCCGGCCGTCGGCCGGGCGGCCCCGGCGTTCACCTACCCTGGGAACACCGTAGGCACGTCCTCCCAGGAGACCAGAGCCCGTTGTCCGAGCCCACCCCGTCCGATCTCCGCGCCGACTGCTCGAACTGCTTCGGCCTCTGCTGCGTCGCACTGGCCTTCGCGAAGTCGGCGGACTTCGCCGTCGACAAGGACGCAGGCGACCCGTGCCGCAACCTCCTCGCCGACCACCGCTGCGCCATCCACACCGACCTGCGGCCGAGGGGCTTCACCGGCTGCACCGTGTTCGACTGCTTCGGCGCCGGGCAGAAGACCTCGCGGGTCACGTTCGGCGGCGAGAGCTGGCGGGACTCGACGGACACGGCGAAGCGGATGTTCGCGGTGTTCCCGGTGATGCGCCAGTTGCACGAGCTGCTCTTCTACCTCACCGAGGCGTTGGCGCTGCGCGCGGCCGAGCCGCTGCACGCCGACCTGCGGGCGGCGCTCGACGAGACCGAGCGGATGACCCTCACGAGCCCCGACGCGTTCGGCGCGCTGGACGTGCCGGGCCACCGCGAGGGCGTGAACGCGCTCCTGCTGCGCGCCAGCGAACTCGTGCGGGCGGGCGCGCCGAAGCCGAAGAACCGGAAGGTCCGCCGCGGCGCGGACCTGATCGGCGCGAAGCTGTCGGGAGCGGACCTGCGGGGCGCGAACCTGCGCGGCGCCTACCTGATCGGCGCCGACCTGCGGGGCGCGAACCTCCGCCTGGCCGACCTGATCGGGGCCGACTTCCGCGACGCCGACCTGCGCGGCGCGGACCTGACCGGCAGCATCTTCCTCACCCAGGCGCAGGTGAACGCCGCGAGGGGCGACGCGCGCACGGCACTGCCGCCCGCGCTGAGCAGGCCGGCGCACTGGTGATCACGCGGGCGCGTCCCCGTCGCCGAACATCTTGCGCGAGGCGAACTGCTGGGCGATCCGGCGCAGCGCGATGAAGACGGCGTCGCCCAGGATGGTGCCGACGACGGCGCTCTCCACCATCTGCTCGGGCGTCGGCAGGTCGCCGATGGCTTCGAGGTCGACCTGGGCGACGGCGTCGGCGATCTCGGCGTAGTGCGGGAAGATCCCGAGCAGGTGCGCGTGGCCGAGGTCGCGGAACGTGCACAGCAGGCTCACCAACGACTTGGCGTACGGGTCGTCGGGTTCGAGCCGCCACTGGCGCTGGGCCGCGATCTCGTCGATGAGCCCCTGCGCCCACGCGCGGCTCTCCTCGTCGACCTCGTTCTTCCGGACGAACAGGCCGTGCTGGGCGACGCCGAGCAGTTCGTGCGTCGGAGCCCGGTCGTCTATGGCGCGCACGACGTCGCGGACGTCGACGATCGACAGGCCGCCCACCTCCAGCAGCGCGCGCACCAGCTTGAGGCGCTGGAGGTGCTTCGCCTGGTACTGGGCCTGGTTGGGGCTGGTCAGCTCACCGGCGGGCACGAGGCCCTCACGCAGGTAGTACTTGATCGTGGCGACTGGAACACCTGACTCGGCGCTCAGTTCGGCCATGCGCATCCGGGCCTCCCTTTCGAGTTCTCACCCGGTGCACAGTGTATCGCCGATTACGGATAGTCAAGCTATCCGTTTTACGCACACCCTGCGGAACCGTCCGCCAATTCGCCGGAGAAATGCGTCGTACTCCCACCACCTGACGATTCAGTGACCGAGAAGCGCATTGCCAATCACATCACGAAACGATAAACTGGGACCGTTGTCCAGGTTCGACGAAGTCGTCTCATTCGGGAACACGGCGGCGAAAACCCGAGTTGGCACGCACATGAGCTTGGAATTCGCGGCCGGGCCGTCGGCGACGTCCCGGATCCCGCCCTTCAGGGGCCTCTCCGTCACCATCCACCCCGCTCCGCCCGCCAATGCCGGTGTGGTGACCGCGCGGGGCGAGGTGGACGCGACGTCGGCCGGGCTCCTGGCCGACCGGATCGCCCACGCGAGGCTGTGGTTCACCTCGGTCGTGGTCGACCTCAGCGGGATCACGTTCTTCGCCGCGGCCGGGATCGACGCCCTGGTCGCCGGAGACCCGCAGGCGCTGGTCTGCTCCCCCGCGGTGCTCAAGGTGCTCACGACCTGCGGCCTGGAGAACCGCTGGGAACTGCACCGGTCGACGTTCCTGGCGCTCGCCGCGGGCGTGTCGCTGGACTTCGCGGCGAGCACCGCGAGCACGGCGAGCCCCGGAACCGCACCGCGCGCCGCCGGGACCCACCGGGCCTGACCGAGCCCTAGACCGAGATCAGCTGCCCCCGGTCGTCACGGGCGAGTTCGGTGTCGCGGTCGTCGAACCACACGCCGTCGCTGGCCAGGTAGCGGAAGCACAGCGTCGCTCCGGTTTCGACCCTGACCGCGGTGGACCACGTGCCGTTGGAGCGCCTGACCAGCCGGTGCCTGCCCGGCGTCCAGTTGTTGAAGCACCCCACGACACTGGTGTGCCCCGGCGGGGGATCGGACAGCACGAACGTGATGTTGACCTGGCCGCCGGTCGAGGGCTTGACGCGGATCATGCGGCGGTTTCCTCCTGTGTCGAAGTCACCGACCACCCTGCCCCGGCCCGGCGGACGCCGCCACACGGCTCACCCGGACGTGGGACCGGCCGACCACGGCGGAGTGGTGTTCCACGGTTGGGCTCCCCGCCGCGACCGCGTCGCGACGGGGAGCCCGACCGTCCCGCTACGACACGACGAGCGCGTAGTCCGCGTCCGTGGCGGCCGTCTCGACGTGGCCGTCGGCGTTGACCTGCGTCGCGACCACCTCCACCGTCCACGTGCCCGCGGCGGCAGCGTCCACGAAGACGTTCT
Organism: Umezawaea sp.; assembly: GCF_057122925.1. NCBI lineage: Bacteria > Bacillati > Actinomycetota > Actinomycetes > Pseudonocardiales > Pseudonocardiaceae > Umezawaea > Umezawaea sp. Next base: position 73,780 of record NZ_DBNGPQ010000008.1, read on the forward strand.
CCACGTTGTCGACGGTGTTGGCCGCGCCGCCCGGCGTGGACCAGACCCCCGTGGACAGACCGTTGTTGCCGAAGTAGACCGTGCCGTCGGGCGCGGTGACCTTCAGCGTCAGGTCGTTGACCGTCGCCTGCGCCGCGCCGGGAGTGCCCGCCGGGTCGGTGTAGGCGAGCGTGGCGCGCAGCGGCGCGCTGCCGTCGGAGTCGACGGTGTACCGCTTGCTCTCCCCGGTGGCCAGCAGGTCGGTCTCGTCGACCAGCACCGGCAGCGCCCAGCCGTTCGCCCTCGCCCGCTCGTGCAGGTTGCCGACGCTCGCCGAACCCCAGCCCTGGTGGGTGCGGGTCATGTCGTGCGCGGTCCCGCTGAACGCGTACTGGTTGGCGGTGTTGACGAGCAGAGCCTTCGCCGTGGCCGCGTGCGGGCGGGAGGCGAACACGTCACCGGCCTTGCCCGGACCGCCGGAGAACACGCCGTCGGCCCACATCTGGAACAGCAGCCCCGCGTTGCCGCAGGTGATCGGCGTCGCGCCGCTCGTGCCGCCGAACGACGAGGTGTAGGAGGTGTTGCTGCTCGACGAGGTCGTGTCGATGCGGTCGTAGTAGTTGGAGATGTCCGGCTTGATCCGGCCGTCGGCGGCGGGACCGATGCTGGCACCGCCGTTCCACTTGTCGTCGGCCCGGTCGGCGGTGTTGAAGTGGTACTGCCCGCCCACCGACAGCACGTTCTTCGCCCACGCCTGCGGCCGGGAGCTGCGGGTGCCCGCGTTGCTCTGCGACTGGCAGATCAGCAGGTCGTGGTCGAACACGATCTTGTCCATCTGCGCGGAGATCGACGTGTAGGACGTCGTGAGCGCGTCGCCCCAGCTGTTGCTCTGGAACACCGCGCGGTACGGCCCGGCCGGGTCGACCAGCTCCTTGGTGTGCGCGTAGCGGTCCTTGCCCGAGTAGGTGGCGAAGATGCCCTGCGCGTCGGGCAGCATGCCCCGGTGCGCCGCGCTGACGCCGGAGGCGAAGATCTCGCCGTAGGTCGACGTGCCGTGGCTGGTGTCGGTCGAGTTCGGCCCGTGCGCGACCGGCGGCTGGGCCGCGAACTCCTGGTGCGTGACGCGCAGGCCGCCGTCCATCACCTCGCCCCGCACGCCGCGGCCGGTGTAGCCGCCCGCGGTCTGGATCGCGTTGGCACCGCTGGTCTCCCGCGCGATGGCCATGTCGGTCTCGGGAGCGGACTCCGCGCCGACCGCGATCACCTCGGGCAGTCCGGCGACGGCCGTGACCTGGTCGGCGCCGAGCACCGCCGTGAGGTGCTGGCCGCTCACCGAGACGTCCTCCACCGCGCCGCCGAGCGCGGTGATCCGGTCGGCGACGGCCTTCTGGTCCCGCACGTCCTGCTCGGCCAGCGTCACGAGGTACCGCCCGGCGGCGGCGGTCGTCACGTCGACCTTGTCCGACGGCAGGAAGTCCGCCGTGGCGCGGACGAACGGCAGCTTCGCGACCTGCGCGCGGGTGCGGTCGTTCATCCGCACGACGTAGGCGAGGTCGGGCACGTACGTGCCGATCCTCGCCCCCATCGTCCGCAGCTTGCGCCGCTGCGCGTCGGTCAGGCTTCCCTTGAACTGCACCAGGTACGCGCCGTTGCCGACGCTCGCCGCCGTGCTCTGCGCGGTGAGCGGGTCGAACGTGCGACCGGCCAGCCTGATGAACTGGGGGCCGCCGTCGGCGGGAGCCGGAGCGGACCGCGCCCCGGTCACACCTCCCGCGGCGACGAGCAGCACCGCGAAGAACGCACCCGCGAGCAGGCCGCGTTTTGTGCGCAGCATCAACAACCTCCAGTACGGCAGGGGTTGCCCTGACCGGAGGGTGGACCAGGGCACGTGATCCGAACGTATCGGACGGATATCAGGCGGGTCATCCGCCGAACGACGGGTGCGCGTCTCAGTGAGGCCGGGCGGAACTCGGCGCGAAGTCCGGTCCCGGATGCGGTTTCATGGACCCCATGACGGTTCCGCTGGTGGATCTGACCCCGTGGTTCGAGGGCACGCCGGACGGCCGCGCCGCCGTGGCGGCGCGGATCGACGCGGCGCTGCGCGACTCGGGTTTCCTGCTGGTCACCGGGCACGGCGTCCCGGACGAGCTGCGGGCCCGCACCCGTGCGCTGTCCCGCCGGTTCTTCGCGCTGCCGCGAGCGGTCAAGCAGCGGTACGCGGTCGCGGTCGGCGGGCGCGGCTGGCTGCCGCCCGGCGCGGAGGCGAACGCCTGCGCCGAGGGCACCGAGACGCCCCCGGACCTCAAGGAGTCGTACTCGGTCGGCGCGGACGCCCCCGTCGGCGACCCGGAGGTCGACGGCTTCTGGTTCCAGCCCAACCGGTGGCCGGACGAGGTGCCGGGGTTCGCCGAGGCCTCGATCGAGTACGTGGCGCGGATGCGCGGGCTGTCCGACGAGCTGCTGACGATCTTCGCCGTGGCGCTGGGCCTGCCGGAGGGCTTCTTCACCGACCACACCGGACATCCGACGTACACGTTCAACATCAACTGGTACCCGCCGATCGCGGTGGTCGGCGAGCCGGAGGACGGCCAGTTCCGCATCGGGCCGCACACCGACTTCGGCACCGTCACGGTCCTGGACCGCCAGGTGGGCGTCGGCGGGCTCCAGGTGTTCACCCCCGACGGCGAGTGGGAGGACGCGCCGTTCGACCCGGCCGCGTTCACGATCAACATCGGCGACCTCATGGCCCGCTGGACCGGCGACCGCTGGCGCTCGACCCGCCACCGGGTCCTGCCGCCCGCCGCCTCCGCGCCGGACGAGGACCTGGTGTCGCTGATCTTCTTCTACGAGTGCGACCACGACGCCCGGATCGCGGCCCTGGACGGCAGCCACCCGGAGGTCGTGGCGTCGGAGTACCTGAAGGAGAAGCTGGACGCGATCACGGTGACGTGACGTCCTCGCGCTTGCGGTCCAGGAAGCGCATGACCGGGGTGGCCGTGATGCCGTGGACGACGATCGAGCCGACCACGACCAGGCCGACCACCCGCCACACCGCGCCCTCCTCCAGGAACTTCGCGGCCTCCAGGGCGTACGCGACGTAGAACACCGAGCCGACACCGCGCACGCCGAAGAACGACACCACCACCCGTTCCCGCGGCCCCGTGCGGCCCCGTGCCAGTCCGATCAGGCCCGCCGCGGGCCGCACGACGAGCAGGACCAGCAGCGCCACCAGGATCTCGCGCCAGTGCACGCCCGCGAACAGACCGGTCGCCACGGCGCCGCCGAGCAGGAAGATGATCACCACGGTGAGCAGGCGCTCGATCTGCTCGACGTACTGGTGCAGCACGCGGTGGTAGCCGTCGGACCGCTCGGCGGAACGGATCGTGCAGGCGCAGACGAACACGGCGACGAAGCCGTACCCGTGCGCGAGCTCGGCGACGCCGTAGGCGAGGAACGTGGCCGCCAGCGCGACGAACCCCTCGGCGTGGTGGGCCAGCCGGAACTTCTCCGACTCCGGGGCGAAGAACAGCTTGCGCAGCAGCCACCCCGCGCCGAGCCCGATCGCCACGCCCGCGGCCAGCCGCCACACGACGTCCACCGCGAGCCAGTGCGGCAGCCAGTCGTCGGGGGTCGCGGCGAGGCCGATGGCCAGGTAGGTGAACGGGAACGCCAGGCCGTCGTTGAGCCCGGCCTCCGACGTCAGCGCGAACCGCGCCTCGTCGTCGCTGTCTTCCTCGGGGTCCTCCACGGGTTCGGCGACCTGCACCTCGGTCGCGAGGACCGGGTCGGTGGGCGCGAGCGCGGCGGCGAGCAGCACCGCCCCGGCCGCGCCGAACCCGAGCACCGTCCACCCGAGGACCGCCACGGCGATCATCGTCAGGGGCATGGTGATGCCCAGCAGCCGCCACGTGGTCGCCCACCGGCGCAGCCCCGGCGGTCGGTTCAGGGCGAGACCGGCGCCCATCAGCGAGATGATCACGCAGATCTCGGTCAGGTGCAGCACCACCGAGGAGTGCGCCACGGGGTCCGGGTCTGGCAGCGGGTCGATGACCGTGAAGGACAGCGCACCCGCTCCCAGGAACACCATGGGCATCGAGATGGGCGCCTTGCTCAACACTCTCGGCAGCAGGGCGGCGGCGAGCGTCGCAACGCCTGCCGCCGCGAAGACCACCGGGCCCGCGTCTGCCACGAAGCCCCTTTCGCCGTGTGGAGGAATTCTGTCCGGTTAGCCCGTTCGACGCTCGGCGAAACGTCCGGGGTGGTCGGGTTGACACGGATCACTGATCACCTCGAAGGTGAGGAGTCGGCGCGTTCGGCCTGTCGAGGGGACTCCGATGACGGCGCAGGTCATCTCGATCGTCGTGCTGGCGCTCGTCTTCGTGCTGGCGACCACCCGGTCGACCAACATGGGGGCGCTGGCGTTCGCCGCCGCGTTCCTGGTCGGCACCCTGGCGGGCGGGCTGGACGCCAAGGGCATCTTCGCGAAGTTCCCCGGCGACATCTTCGTCGTCCTGGTCGGCGTCACGTACCTGTTCGCGCTGGCCAGGGCCAACGGGACGACCGACTGGCTGGTGTCGGCGGCCGTGCGGGCCGTCGGGGGCCGGATCGCGCTGATCCCGTGGGTGATGTTCGTGATCACCGGCGTGCTGACGTCGATCGGCGCCGTCAGCCCGGCGGCCGTGGCCATCGTCGCGCCGATCGCGCTGGGGTTCGCCGCCCGCTACGGGATCAACCCGCTGCTGATGGGCGCGATGGTCGTCCACGGGGCGCAGGCGGGCGGGTTCTCGCCGATCAGCGTGTACGGGTCGATCGTCAACGGCCTCGTCGAGCGCAACGACATCCCCGGCGACCCGCTCGTGCTGTTCCTGGCGAGCCTCGGGGTGAACCTGGCCATCGCCGTGGTGCTGTTCCTCGTCCTGGGCGGCCGGCAGCTCGCCCTCGCCGCGGGGGCCACCGCCCCGGAGGAGCCGGACGACTCCCCCCGGCTCGACCCGCCGAGGATCGCCACGCTGGTCGGCCTGGTGGCCCTGGTCGTCGGTACGCTGGTGTTCGACCTGGACGTGGGCCTCACCGCGCTGACGCTCGCCGCCGTGCTGAGCCTGGTCTGGCCGGAGAGCAGCCGCCAGGCCGTCGGCGAGATCACCTGGCCCACCGTGCTGCTGATCTGCGGCGTGCTGACCTACGTCGCGGTGCTCCAGGCGATGGGCACGATCGACTTCGTCGGCAACGCGGTCACCGGCGTCGGCGTCCCGGTCCTGGCGGCGCTGCTGCTCTGCTACATCGGCGCGATCGTGTCGGCGTTCGCCTCCTCCGTCGGCCTGATGGGGGCGCTCATCCCGCTCGCCGTGCCGTTCCTCGCGCTCGGCACCGTCGGCCCGATCGGCATGGTCGCGGCGGTGGCGGTGTCCGCGACGGTGGTGGACGTGAGCCCGTTCTCCACCAACGGCGCGCTGGTGCTGGCGAACGCGAAGGACGTGGACCGCGACCGGTTCTTCAAGCAGCTCCTGGTCTACGGCGGTCTGGTCGTCGCGGTGGCGCCGCCGGTGGTGTGGCTGCTGTTCGTCGTGCCGAACCTCGGCTGACCCGTCAGGTGGACCGGGCCCGGCGGGGGCACCATGGGAACCATGGACCTCAACACCGCGCGGACCAGGGTGGCGTCGAACCTGTTCGCCAGGGTCGCGGGCCCGAACGCCCGTGAGATCCGCTCCAGGGTCCACGACACCCCCGGCCCCCGCTGGTTCGCCGAGGACCGGCCGATCCGCCGCGTCCACGCCGACGCGTCCCTGTTCGTCGGCGGGCTGCGGGCGCTGCTGCTCCAGTCGCTGCACCCGCTCGCCATGGCGGGCGTGGCGGGCCACTCCGACTACCGCGGCGACCCGTGGGGCAGGCTCCAGCGCACCAGCACCTTCCTGGCCATGACCACCTTCGGCGCCGCGCCCGACGCCCAGCGCGCGGTCGACCGGGTCCGCGGCATCCACCGCCGGGTCCGCGGCACCGCGCCCGACGGCCGCGAGTACCGGGCCGACGACCCCCACCTGCTCACCTGGGTCCACATCGCCGAGGTGGACAGCTTCCTGCTGGCGCACCAGACCTACGGCCGCGCGCCGCTGGACCAGGAGGGTCGGGACGGCTACGTGGCCGACACCGCCCGCGTCGCCGAGGCCCTCGGCGTCCCCGACCCGCCCCGCACCACCGCGGAGCTGGCGGACCGCATCGCCGCCTACCGCCCGGAGCTGCGCGGCACCGCGGAGGCCCGCGAGGCCGCCCGCTTCCTCGTCCTCAAGGCCCCGCTCCCCCTCGTGGCCCGGCCCCCCTACGCCGTGCTGGCGGCGACGGCCATCGCCATGCTCCCGCCGTGGGCCCGGCTCCCGCTGCGCCTGCCCTACCTCCCGCTGACCGAGGCCACCGCGATCCGGGTCGCGGGCCACGGGCTGGTCCGCGGGCTGCGGTGGACGCTGGCGACCTGAGGCTCAGCACAGGCGGACGCCCTGGAACAGCGCGGTGGACGCGTGGGCGTTGAGGCCGAAGCGGCCCGCCGGGTACCGCGAGGTCGGGGCACTCGAACAGCCAGTCCGCGGTGAACCCGCCGCGGAACGTCGGCGGAGAGGGGAATTCCGATCGCACCGCCTCCGGGGCGGGAGCGGTGGACGACCCGGTGGCGAGGGTGGCGGCCGCGGTGATCGCCACCAGGACGCCTCGGATGCGCTGAGCAGCGGTCACGGGCTGACCTCCGTCCGACCGGTGGCGGGGTTCCCCCCTGTGACTACCGGTCGGCGGCGAACTCGGGCAAGACGTGCGGCGGTTCTTGTCCGCTCATGACCCGCAATTCACTTCGGCCGGGCCGATTCACCGTTCCGTACCGCTGAACAGCCGAATTCGCACTGTTAAAAAGCCGCGCTTGTCACGAAGTCGTCAATGCGCGAAACATCGGGATCGGCTCGAACACGCCTGGTTGACCGATTCATCGACGGTGCCGTCGACAACGTTCGGGAGGCGAAGATGACCAAGAACGGGCGGGCGTCCGCGGCGGTGGTGGCGCTGTCCGCGCTGCTGCTGCCGACAGCGGGGTGCGGCGGTGGTTCCTCCGGCGGCGAGGTCCTGGTCGGGCTCGTCACCAAGACCGACACCAACCCGTTCTTCGTCAAGATGAAGGACGGCGCCGAGCAGGCCGCGGGCACGACGGGCGCGAAGCTCCAGGCGTTCGCGGGCAGGCAGGACGGCGACAACCAGTCCCAGGTGGACGCGATCGAGAACCTGATCGGCGCGGGCGCCAAGGGCCTGCTCATCACGCCGAACGACTCCAAGGGCATCGTGCCGTCGGTGGACAAGGCCCGCCAGGCCGGACTGCTGGTCATCGCGCTGGACACGCAGCTGGAGCCCGCCGACGCCGCCGACGCCACGTTCGCCACCGACAACTACCAGGCGGGCCTGCTGATCGGGAGGTGGGCGAAGACGACGTTCGAGCGGTCGGGCAAGCCGGTGAGGATCGCGCTGCTCGACCTGAGCCCGAACCAGGTGTCCGTCGACGTGCAGCGGGACCAGGGCTTCCTGGAGGGCTTCGGCGTCGACGTGAAGGACAAGGGCCGGATCGGCGACGAGTCCGACCCGAGGATCGTCGGCCACGACGTCACCGACGGCGCCCCCGAGGGCGGGCGCACCGCGATGGAGAACCTGCTCCAGAAGGACGCGGGCATCACGCTCGTCTACACGATCAACGAGCCCGCGGCGGCGGGCGCGTACGAGGCGCTCAAGGCGGCGGGCAAGGAGAAGGACGTCGTCATCGTGTCCGTCGACGGCGGCTGCCCCGGTGTCGGCGACGTCGAGGACGGGATCATCGGCGCGACCTCGCAGCAGTACCCGGTGAAGATGGCGCAGATGGGCGTCGAGGCGGTGTCGAGGTTCGCGGAGGACGGGACGAAACCGGAGAACACGGCGGGCAAGGCCTTCGTCGACACCGGCGTCACGCTCATCACCGACCACCCCGTCCCCGGCGTGGAGTCGAAGGACTCCGCCTGGGGCCTGCAGAACTGCTGGGGCTGACCGCCATGACCACCACCGCACCCGCGCCGACCGGCGACGAGCGGACCTCGCGGTCGCCGCTGTCGCGCCTGCAACACCTCCTGCACGCCAGGGCCACCATCGGCCCGGCGGTCGTCCTGCTGATCGCGATCGTCGTGTTCGCCCTGCTGTCCGAGCGGTTCCTCCAGCCGGCCAACATCTCCCTGATCCTGCAACAGGTCGCGGTCGTCGGCACCCTCGCCGTGGGCCAGACCGTCGTCATCCTCACCGCGGGCATCGACCTGTCCTGCGGGGCGATCATGGTCCTCACGTCGATCGTGATGGCGAAGGTCGCCGCCGAGACCGGGCTGCCCGGCCTTCCCGCGCTGCTGCTGGGCTTCGTGCTCGGCACCGTGTGCGGTCTGGTCAACGGCCTGCTCGTCACGCGGCTCGCGCTGCCGCCGTTCATCGTCACCCTCGGCACGCTCAACGTGTTCTTCGCGCTGAACCTCTGGTACTCCGAGAGCGCGACGATCCGCGGCGGCGACATGCCGTCGCTGCTGCTGTGGACCGGTGAGACGTTCAGCGTCGGCACGACCCGGATCACCCACGGGTCGGTCATCATGGTGCTCCTGGTGGCGGCGATGGCGTTCGTGCTGACGAACACCTCGTGGGGCAGGCACGTCTACGCGACCGGCGACGACCCGGAGGCCTCGCGCCTGTCCGGCATCCGCACCACGCGCGTGCTGCTCAGCGTGTACGCCACGGCGGGCGCGATCTACGCGCTGGGCGCGTGGATCCTCATCGGGCGCATCGCCTCCGCGAGCCCGCAGGCGGGCCAGTTCGAGAACCTCGACTCCATCACGGCGGTCGTCATCGGCGGCACCAGCCTGTTCGGCGGGCGCGGCGCGATCGTCGGGTCGCTGATCGGCGCGCTGATCGTCGGCGTGTTCCGCAACGGCCTGGCGCTGGCGGGTGTGGACGTGCTGTGGCAGACGTTCGCGGTCGGCGTCCTGATCATCGCCGCGGTCTCGATCGACCAGTGGATCCGGAAGGTGAAGCCATGACCACGCCGATCCTGCGGGCACGGGGACTGGTCAAGCGGTACGGGAGGGTCACCGCGCTGGCGGGCGCCGACCTGGACCTGGAGCAGGGCGAGATCCTCGCCGTCATCGGCGACAACGGCGCCGGGAAGTCGAGCCTCATCAAGGCGCTGTGCGGCGCGGTCGTGCCGGACGAGGGCACGATCCTGCTCGACGGCGAGCCCGTGTCGTTCGCCAACCCCGTCGACGCGCGGGCCGCGGGCATCGAGACGGTGCACCAGAGCCTCGCGGTCGCGCCGTCGCTGGACATCGCCGCGAACCTGTTCCTCGGCCGCGAACGCCGCCGTCCCGGTGTGCTCGGCTCGGTGTTCCGGATGCTCGACCGCGGCGGGATGCGCGAGGAGGCCAAGCGGCAGCTCGACGCGCTCGGCATCATGACCATCCAGAACCCCGGTCAGGCCGTGGAGACCCTGTCCGGCGGTCAGCGCCAGGCCGTCGCCGTCGCCCGCGCGGCGGCGTTCGGCAGCCGCGTCGTGATCATGGACGAGCCCACGGCCGCCCTCGGCGTGCGGGAGTCGCGGGCGGTGCTGGACCTGATCCTCCAGGTGCGCGACCGCGGCCTGCCGGTGATCCTGATCAGCCACAACATGCCGCACGTGTTCGAGGTCGCCGACCGCGTCCACATCCAGCGGCTCGGCCGCCGCAAGGCCGTGGTGGACCCGCGGTCGATCTCCATGTCCGACGCGGTGGCGATCATGACCGGGGCGGTGGAGGTCGAGGACGGGGCGAGCTGACGGCCCGACCCCGTTCGGGACCGCGCGCGGCGGTCCCGAACGGACCCCCGCCTACGGCTCCAGGTCGGTGGCGGCCCGGAAGGACCCGTCCATGTGGAACGGCGTGGACGTGTGCTCGTGGGCGATGCGCCACCGGCCGTCCTCCTTGCGCAGGCCCGCGGTCATCCGGAACCACATCACGAACCCCTCCGGCGACCCGTTCGGCGTGGACGCCATCCGGTTGAGCGCGTGGCAGAACGCCACGTCCTCCCCCGCGGTGACCTCCAGGTCGACCACCGCGTAGTGGACCGGGCCGTCGAACCCCGCGAACCACGCGGCCAGGCCCTCGGCGTCGAGCGCCTCCTGCCCGACGCGGCGCAGCGGCGGCGCCAGGTCGAACGTGACGGCGTCGGCGGTGTAGCGGGCCAGCAGGCGGTCCACGTCCTTCGCCTCCATCGCGGCCTCCACGGCCTTCACCACGGTCTGGATCTGCTCGACGTCGCTGGTCATGATGTGCTCCTCGGGTCGTCCGGATCGATGTCACCGGAGACGTCGAAGCGAGCCGCCCGGCTTCGACACAACGGGTGGAGGACATCCTCGAACCGCGTCGGAGGCAGCCGTGAAGTACCTGATCCTGATCCACAGCAACCCGAGGTCCAGGGCGCTCTGGGAGACCATGGACGACGACCAGCGGTACGCCCTCGGCAAGGGGCACCTGGAGCTGACGGAGGCGCTGGCCGAGTCCGGCGAGCTGGTCGTGTCGGAGGGCCTGGCCGACGTGGAACTGGCGAGGACGGTGTCGGTGCGCGGCGGCGAGACCCTGACCAGCGACGGACCGTTCGCCGAGGCCAAGGAGCACCTGGCGGGCTTCTACCTGGTCGACGTCGAGAGCTACGAGCGCGCCGTCGAGATCGCCGCCCGCACGCCGGACGCGGCCACCGGCGCGGTCGAGGTGCGGCCGGTGCTCGACATGAGCGCCTGGGACCTGTGAGGACACCGTTCGAGGACCTGGTGCGCGACCTCGCGCCCCAGGTCCTCGGGGCGCTCGTCCGCCGCTACGGCGGGTTCGACACGTGCGAGGACGCCGTGCAGGAAGCGCTGCTCGCGGCGGCGCTCCAGTGGCCAGTCGAGGGCGTCCCGGACAACCCGAGGGCGTGGCTGGTCACCGTCGCGTCCCGCCGCCGGACGGAGCTGTGGCGTTCCGAGAGCGCCCGCAGGCGCCGCGAGGAGGCGGTGGCCGCGCGGGCCGTCCCCGACCCGGAGCCGCCGCCCGCCGTGGACGACACCCTGGCGCTCCTGCTGCTGTGCTGCCACCCGTCGCTGACCGGGGCGTCGCAGGTGGCGCTGACCCTGCGCGCGGTCGGCGGGCTCACCACCGCCGAGATCGCCCGCGCGCTGCTCGTGCCGGAGTCGACCGTGGGCCAGCGGATCAGCCGGGCCAAGCAGCGGATCAGGTCGAGCGGCGCCCGGTTCCACCTGCCGCCGGAGGAGTTCCCCGACCGGGTCTCGGCCGTGCTCCAGGTGCTCTACCTGGTCTTCAACGAGGGCTACACCGCCAGTTCCGGGCCGTCCCTCAACCGCGTCGACCTCACGTCCGAGGCGATCAGGCTGACCAGGCAGCTCCACGCCCGGCTGCCGGACGACGGCGAGGTGACCGGCCTGCTCGCCCTGATGCTGCTCACCGACGCCCGCCGTCCGGCCAGGACGCTCGACGACGGCGCGCTGGTGCCGCTGGCCGAGCAGGACCGCGGCAGGTGGGACGCCGGGGCCATCGCCGAGGGCGTGGAGCTGATCACGGCCTCGCTCGCCTCCGCGCCCGTCGGCCCGTACCAGCTCCAGGCCGCGATAGCCGCCGTGCACGACGAGGCCGAGCGCGCGGAGGACACGGACTGGCGCCAGATCCTGGGCCTCTACCACCTCCTCGACGCGGCGGCTCCCGGCCCGATGGTCACCCTCAACCGCGTCGTGGCCCACGCCATGGTCCACGGCCCGCTGCCCGCGCTGGCGCTGCTGGCCGCTGCCGAGGCCGACCGGGCGCTGGCGGGCCACCACCGCGTGCACGCGGTGCGCGCCCACCTGCTCGACCTGGCGGGCGACCACGGCGCGGCGCGGGAGCACTACCTCAGGGCGGCGCGGACGACGTCGAGCCTCCCGGAGCGGCGCTACCTGGAGGTCAGGGCCCGCTCGCGCCCCCGGTAGCGGACGGTGATCACGGTCTTCCCGGCGTCGCCGACGGTCCCCGCCGTGGACAGCACCAGGTCGACCCCTCCGAGCCCGGCGAACGCGTCGGGCGGGTGGACCTTCGCGCAGGCGAGGGCCTTCACGTGCTTCTCCTGCCGTGTTCGAGGGCGTCCGGGGCCGGGGACGGGCCGCCGATTCGCTCTTTGATGTTGCCTTACCTCATTGCCAGTCGAGCAGGAGCGCCCCTTTTGATGTCGGATATCATCGCGACGGGCCGGAAGCCGACCCCGGCGCGCGGCGGTGCCGTCTTGTCGAGGAGGTGTCCGAGGTGCCACGCATCACCCAGGAGCAGAAGAAGCTCAACCGCGAGAAGATCGTCCGGGCCGCGGGCGAGGGCTTCCGGCTGCGCGGCGTCGACGGGATCGGCATCGAGGAGCTGATGAAGGCCGCCGGCATGACGCACGGGGGTTTCTACAACCACTTCTCCTCGAAGGAGGACCTCGCCCTGGAGGTCTACCGCCAGGGCTTCGCCGACTCGCTCGCCGCGCTCGCCGCCGTCCGCGGGGCACACCCCCGCTCCGCGCGGGCGGCCCTGAACGACCTGGTCGACGGGTACCTGACGGCCGACCACCGCGACCACCCGGAGACCAGCTGCCCCTCGGCCGCCCTGGCCGCCGACGCGGGCCGCCACGGCGCCGCGTTCCAGGCCGAGTACCGACGCGGGCTGGACGGGTACTTCAGCGGCATCACCGAGATGGTGCTCGATCGCGCGCGCCAGTCCGGCGCCGAGCCGACCCCCGCGGAGGCGCGCGAGCAGGCGGTGGCCCTGTTCTGCCAGATGGTCGGCGCGATGGTGGTCTCCCGCGCCGTCGCCGAGGACGACCCCGCGCTGTCCGACGAGGTCCTGGCGGCCAACCGCAAGCAGCTCAAGCGGCCGTGACGCGGCGCCCGGCCCCTCGCGGAGGACCGGTAGGCTGACCGCATCGCCACCATCCGCCAGTCGTTCACGGTCGACGCCCACCCGAAGCACGTGTGGGCGGGCCTGCGCGAGGTGGGGGCGGTGCACGAGCGGCTCATCCCCGGCTACGTGACGGCGACCAGGGTCGAGGGCTCGCACCGGTACCTGACGATGGCCGACGGCTGGGTCGTGCACGAGCTGATCGTCACCGTGGACGACCGGGCGCGACGGCTCGCGTACGCCGTCGTCGAGGGTTCCCGGCCGGAGCTGGAGCACCACCACGCCTCGTTCGAGGTGTTCGCCGACGGGCCGGGCGGCAGCCTGGTCGTGTGGACCACCGACGTGCTGCCGGACGACCGCGCGCCCGAGGTCCGGCTGCGCGTCGAACGCGGCTCGCAGGTCATGGCGCTGGCGCTAGCACGAAAAGTCTGACCCGACCAGGTCTCCCGCATCCCGGACGTCGCAGCGCGATCCCCCTCCTCGCTGCGACCCTGGCGGGGACGGCGAGTTCGGGTGAGAAGAGGGTCGGCATGCCAGGCAGGTCACCACTGCACCTCGCGGTAGCGCTCGACGGCGCGGGCTGGCACCCGGCCGCCTGGCGCGAGGCCGACGCGAGGCCGCGGGAGCTGTTCTCCGGGCGGTACTGGACGGACCTCGTCGGGGAAGCCGAGCGGGGGCTGCTCGACTTCGTGACGATCGAGGACTCCCTCGGCCCGCAGTCGACGCTGCTCGACGGGCACGACGACCGGGTCGACCAGGTGCGCGGACGGCTGGACGCGGTGCTGATCGCCGCGCGCGTCGCGCCGAGGACCAGCCGCATCGGACTCGTGCCGTCGGCGGTCGTGACGCACACCGAGCCGTTCCACCTGTCGAAGGCCGTCGCGACCGTGGACCACGTGAGCCTCGGGCGGGCCGGGTTCCGGCCCGTGGTGTCCGCGAGGTCCAGCGACGCCAGGCACTTCGGCCGCCGCGACGTGCCGGTGCTGGAGGGCGTCGACCCGACCGACCCCCTGCTCGTGGACCTGTTCGAGGAGGCGGCCGACCACGTCGAGGTCGTCCGGCGGCTGTGGGACAGCTGGGAGGACGACGCCGAGATCCGCGACACCGCCACCGGGCGGTTCGTGGACCGGGAGAAGCTGCACCGGATCGACTTCGAGGGCCGCTGGTTCTCCGTGCGCGGTCCGTCGATCACCCCGAGGCCACCGCAGGGGCAGCCGGTCGTGAGCGTGCTGGCGCACGCCGGTCCGGCCTACCGGCTGGCGGTCCGGGCGGCCGACGTCGTGCACGTGACGCCGTTCGAGACCGCCGACGTGCACCGGATCCTCGCCGAGGTGGCGGGGGTGTCGCACGTGTTCGGCGAACTGGTGGTGTTCCTGGACGACGTGCCGGGCGCGGCGGCGTCGCGCAAGGAGCGGCTGGACTCCCTGGCGGGCCAGGACTTCACCTCCGACGCGCTGGTGTTCACCGGCACGGCGGGCGAACTCGCGGACCTGCTGCTCGGGTGGCGGGAGGCGGGGCTGACCGGGTACCGGCTGCGGCCCGGCGCCGTGCCGCACGACCTGGAGGCGATCACCCGCGCGCTGGTGCCGGAGCTCCAGCGCCGCGGCGCCTTCCGCACGGAGTACGAGGCCGGCACCCTGCGCGGGCTGCTCGGCCTGCCCCGCCCCGCCAACCGCTACGCCCCCGCGTGAGGACGACATGACCAAGCCGCGCAAGCAGGTCCACCTGGCCGTGCACTTCCCCGGCGTGAACAACACGACGGTGTGGAGCGACCCGCGGTCGGGCAGCCACATCGACTTCAGCTCGTTCGAACACCTCGCGAAGACCGCGGAGCGCGCCAAGTTCGACTTCCTGTTCCTGGCCGAGGGGCTGCGGCTGCGCGAGTACGCGGGCCGGATCCACGACCTGGACGTGGTCGGGCGGCCCGACACGTTCACCGTGCTGGCCGCGCTCGCCGCCGTGACCGACCGGCTCGGGCTGGCCGGGACGATCAACTCCACGTTCAACGAGCCCTACGAGGTGGCCCGGCAGTTCGCGACGCTCGACCACCTGTCCGACGGGCGGGCGGCGTGGAACGTCGTGACGTCGTGGGACGCGTTCACCGGCGAGAACTTCCGCCGCGGCGGGTTCCTGCCCGCCGACCAGCGCTACGAGCGGGCCGAGCGGTTCATGCGCACGGCGTGGGAGCTGTTCGACTCGTGGAACGGCGTGGAGGTGCTCGCCGACCGGGAGAGCGGCCGGTTCGTGAGCGATCCCGCCGCCGGGGCGTTCACCCACCACGACGACCACTTCGCCATCGAGGGGCGCTTCGCCGTCCCCACCAGCCCCCAGGGCCGTCCGGTGATCTTCCAGGCCGGTGACTCCGACGGCGGCCGCGAGTTCGCCGCCGCCACCGCGGACGCGATCTTCAGCAGGCACGGCGAGTTCACCGCTGGCCAGGCGTTCTACGCCGACGTCAAGGGCAGGCTGGCCAGGTACGGGCGCGAGCACGAGGACCTGCTGGTGCTGCCCGCCGCGACCTTCGTGCTGGGCGACACGGACGCCGAGGCCCAGGACCTCGCGGCCGAGGTGCGGCGGCAGCAGACCAGCGGCCCCACCGCGATCCGCCTGCTGGAGGAGGTGTGGAACCGCGACCTCAGCGGCTACGACCCGGACGGCCCGCTGCCCGACGTCGACCCGGTCGCGGGCGAGAACACCGTCGTGAAGGGCAGGGCGAGCGTGCGGCAGCACCGCGACCCGTTCGCGGTCGCCCGGCAGTGGCGGGAACTGGCCGAGGCCAAGGGTCTGTCCATCCGCGACCTCGCCATCCACGTGTCCGGCGAGCAGACCTTCATCGGCTCACCGGCGACCGTCGCCGAGACGATCAACCGCGCGGTGCAGGAGGACGCCTCCGACGGCGTGATCCTGGTCCCGCACATCACCCCCGGCGGGCTGGACGAGTTCGCCGACAAGGTCGTGCCGCTGCTCCAGGAGCGCGGCGTGTTCCGCACCGAGTACGAGGGCACCACCCTGCGGTCGCACCTCGGTCTGCGCCCGTGACGCCGCTACCACCCGAGGACGCGGTCCTGGACTCGCTGACCGGCGCCCACGCCCACCTCGCGGAGTCCGGGGGCCGGGCGTTCGTCATCGCCCGCACACCGGGTGCCGCCGCGCCCGTCCACGCCCGCGCCGGCACGATGGGGCCGTGAAGTACCTCATGCTGATCTACGGCAACGAGACCGTCTGGAACAGCCTCCCGCCCGCCGACCTCGCGGCGCTCATCGACCGCGTCGACGCGTTCAACCAGGAGCTGCGCGAGTCGGGCGAGCTGGTCATGGCCGAGGGCCTCGTCCCGCGGGCGCGCTCCGTGCGGACGGGGGCGGGCGCGCCGGTCGTCACCGACGGCCCGTACCTGGAGGCGAAGGAGTACGTCGGCTCGATGTTCGTGGTCGACGTCGAGAGCGAGGACCGCGCGCTGGAGATCGCGAAGTCCTATCCGGGGATCCGCTTCGCCGAGGGGGTCGGCGGCGGCCTGGAGGTGTGGCCGCTGATGGTGCGCGGCCGGTGACCGCGGTCGAGGACCTCCTGCGGGACCTCGCCCCCCGCGTGCTCGGCACGCTCGTGCGCCGCCACCGCGACTTCGCCCGCTGCGAGGACGCCGTGCAGGAGGCGCTGATCGCCGCCTCGGAGGCGTGGACGCGGGCCGGTGCGCCCGAACACCCGCGGGGCTGGCTCACCACGGTCGCCCAGCGGCGGTACGTCGACCAGGTGCGCGGTGACGCCGCGCGCGAACGGCGTGAGCTGGCGGTGCTGGACGCCACCCCGCGCGACGCGCTGGTCGCCGCGCCCGCGGACGCGGAACCGGTGCGCGACGACCTGCTCGAACTGCTGTTCCTGTGCTGCCACCCCGCGTTGACGGAGCCGTCGCAGGTGGCGCTGACGCTGCGGGCCGTCGGCGGGCTCACCACGCCGGAGATCGCGGCGGCGTTCCTCGTGCCCGAGAAGACCATGGGCCAGCGGATCTCCCGCGCGAAGCAGCGCCTCCGCGAGGTGGGGGCCCGGTTCGAGCTGCCGCCGGAACCCGAGCCTCGGCTGCGGGTCGTGCTGCACGTGCTGTACCTGGTGTTCAACGAGGGCTACAGCGCCAGCGCCGGTCCCGACCTGCACCGGGTCGACCTCACCCGGCAGGCCCTCCGGCTCACCCGCGACCTGCGCGACCGCCTCCCCGACTCCGGCGAGACCGCGGGCCTGCTCGCGTTGATGCGGCTCACCGAGGCGCGCGGCCGGGCTCGCACGGGGCCGGACGGCGTCCTGGTCCCGCTGGCCGAGCAGGACCGGTCGCTCTGGGACCGCACGGCCATCGCCGAGGCGACGGCGCTGCTGCACCACAGCCTGGCGACGCTCCCGCTCGGCCCGTACCAGGTGCAGGCGGCCATCGCCGCGCTGCACGACGAGGCGGACTCCGTCGAGACCACCGACTGGCCGCAGGTCCTCGCCCTGTACGACCTGCTGGACCGACTGGCGCCCAACCCGGTCGCGTCGCTCAACCGGGCCGTCGCGCTCGGGATGGTCCACGGCCCCGCGGCGGGGCTGGAGGCCGTCCGCGACCTGGAGACCGGGGTCCTCGCGGGCAACCACCGCCTGCTGGCCGTTCGCGCCCACCTGCTCGACCAGGCCGGGGACCGGTCCGCGGCCTCCGCGTGCTTCCAGGAGGCGGCCCGGTTGGCGGGCAGCCACCCCGAGCGGCGGTTCCTGCTGGGACGGGCCGAGGAAGTCCTGACGAACCGGACGTAGAAGTCGCCGCGACGGCTCCGATCCACTGCGAACGCGCCCACCGGGCGCCGTGGACCGAGGAGTTCGACATGACCAGGGTGACAGCGCAGGTGTCCGTGTCGCTGGACGGCTTCTACGCCGGACCGAGGCACGACGGCGGGGGTGACTGGCTGGCCTCGGAGGAGGCCGCGGGCTTCTTCCGCGTCACGCGCTGGGCGGCCGAGGCGTCGGCGTGGCGCGAACGCCAGGGCTTCGCGGGCGGCGAGCCGGACGTGAACTCCGACATCATCGCGGAGACCTTCGCGTCGGCGGGCGCGTACGTGATGGGGCGGCGCATGGCCGACGGCGGCGAGGGGCCGTGGGGCGACGAACCCCCGTTCCGCGCGCCGGTCTTCGTCGTGACCCACCGGCCCCGCCCGGTGCTGCGGCGGCGGGGCGGCACCAGCTTCACCTACGTGACCGACGGCGTCGCCGCCGCGGTGGAGCGGGCCCGTGCCGCGGCGAACGGCAAGGACGTCGCCGTCGCGGGCGGCGGCGACCTCGTGCGGCAGGTGCTCGACGCCGGTCTGCTGGACGAGCTGGAACTGCACGTGGTGCCGGTCGTGCTCGGCAGGGGCCTGCGCCTGCTGGACGTCCTCGACCTGCCGTCCAAGGAGGCCGTCGAACTCGTGCCCACCAGGGTCGTCCACACCCCGCGGGTCACGCACCTGCGCTACTCGGTGCGCGGTCGCGCGCCGCTGGTGCTCGACGACCGCGGTCGCGGCGGCGGTCCCGTCGAGGTCGTTGCGACGACCGACCCCGCTCCACGCGCCTGACGACGGCGCGGGTTTGGTAGACAACCACCATGCGAGTCCTCGTTCCGCTGCCCGACCGCGACTTCGACGTGACCGAGGTGGCCGTGCCGTGGCGGCTGCTGCGCGACGCGGGCCACGAGGTCGTGTTCGCCACCGAGCGCGGCACGACCCCGGCCGCCGACCCGCTGCTGCTCACCGGCGTCCTGTTCGGTCAGCTCGGCGCGGAACCGGAGCCGCGGCGGTTCTACCGGGAACTGCTCGACGACGAGGCCTACCGGAGCCCGGTGAGGTGGTCCGACCTCGAACCCGACGCCCACGACGGCCTGCTGCTCCCCGGCGGGCACGCGCCGGGGATGCGGCAGTACCTCGGCAGCGCCGAGCTGCGGGCGCACGTGCTGGCGTTCTGGCGCCTCGGCCGCCCGGTCGGGGCCATCTGCCACGGCGTCCTCGTGCTCGCCCGCACGATCGACCCGGCGACCGGCCGGTCGGTGATCGCCGACCGGCGCACGACGTGCCTGCCGAAGTACCTGGAGCGCACGGCCTACTACCTGACCGCGTGGCGGCGTGGCCGCTACTACCGGACGTACCCGGCGTACGTGCAGGACGAGGTCGTCGCGGCGCTGGACTCGCCGACCCGGTTCGACCGCGGCCCGCTGGCGCTGGCCGAGCGCGGCACCGCGACCGACGACGGCCCGGCGTTCGCGGTGCGCGACGGCAACTACGTGTCGGCCCGCTGGCCGGGCGACGCGTACCTGTTCAGCCGCCGCTTCCTCGAACTCCTCGACCCGAACGAGTGAATCCGGGGGTTGGTACCCGCCGAATCGCGTTTTCTTGTCGGTGCTCGTCGCGACCATCGACGCATGGCGAACAGACGCAGGATCGGTGGTGCCGGGGGCGGTTCGGACAAGGCAGGCAGCGGGCTGGCGCCGGTGGGCGTGGCGGTGGTGGCGCTGGGTGTGTTCGGTGCCGGCGCGACGGGCACCAGCACGGGCGTGCTGACCTCGGCGGGCGGCGGCGGAGCGGCGGGCGGCGGAGCGTCCGCCGGTGAGAGCCTCGTGGTGCGCAAGGCGGAGAGCGGGAAGGCCGCGCGCAAGGGCGATTCCGGGGCGGCCTGGCGGCGGATGGGTCTGCGCGAGGGGAAGAGGGCGGTGAGGCAGGACGCGGAGTGCCTCGTCGCGTCGCACGGCGAGGTGCGGGAGTTCTTCCTGCACACGCCCTGCACGTCGCTGGACCGCGTGCTGTTCACCGTGCTCGACGGCGTGGGCAACAGCGCGGTCGTCTCGGTGGCGTGGGTGGGTTTCCGCACGAGACGCGAGGTGTCGGACTTCAAGTCCGTGATCGACAGACCGGGCAGCGGGGACATCCGCCCGCTCGCGGGTTCGCTGCTGGACGTGGCGGACATCCGGTTCACCGGGCTCAACTACGGGTCCGACGTCAAGGGGAAGGAGATCACCATCGCGGAAGCCGAAACGGCGACCGGCGCGGTGGCACCGGACGTGCTCGACGCCGTGGCGGAGGTGGCCGCACTGCTCCCCCGCCCGTGACACCTGCCCGGAGACTCCCCGGCGCGCAGGGGTTCGACTCCGTGCCCGGTGAAACGCGCGGGCGGTGCTGACGGGAGGCAGCCCGAGCCGGGATGCCGGTGGTGTGCCTGCCCGACCGCCGCGGAACCCCAGAAGCCCCGGAACGCCGGACGCTGAGGCATTCCGGTCGCTGAGGCATTCCGGCTGCCGAGGAAGCCCGGCTGCCGAGGAAGCCCGGCTGTCGCGGCATCCCGGCTGTCACGGAAGCCAGGCC
>NZ_DBNGPQ010000009.1:0-4095 GCF_057122925.1 Umezawaea sp.
CACCCGGCCGTCCAGAGGCCCGCCGACGAAACGCACCACATAGGCATGAGTCATCGCGACCTCCCGTTCCACCACTCCACCCGTCCGCACCATCGTACGAGGACGAACCTGCGTTGGCGGCCATTCGCCACCGTTTCCAGCCGGTTGGCTCACACCTCGGACGTGCCGAACCACAGGTCAGCAAGGCTGTCGAGCGTTTTCACCCCGCCGGGTGGAATCTCGCGGAGGTACCACGGCAGGTTGCTGTAGACGTGCAGCAGCGCGTACGCGAGCAACCTGCGCGGCAGTTCCCGGTCGACCTCCCGGTACCCGTAAGCGCGCAGCAGGGCGCCGTGCGCCTCGCGGTCGCCGCGCGTCAGGAACACCCCGTGGCGACGAACTCGTACTCCGCGGCGCCCCTCATGGCCGGTTCGAAGTCGAACAGCCCCGACAACTCCAGATCGGGGGTGACGAGCAAATGATCACCCATCACCTCGGTGTGGAGGAAGACCGGATCAGGGCTGCCAAGATCCACCGAATCCACAAAACCGGGAATTTGGTTCAACCAATTTTCCCCGAGCCCCCTCGCCGCCTGCCGCTCCACACAGCCGGCCTTTTGCCGGGTGATGAAGGCCTGCCAGTCACCCGGCCCCAGTTCCGGCGACGGCAGCCCGTGCAACACCGCCAACGCCTCCCCGACCCGCGTTGCCACCCGGCCGCGCTGTTCCCGGTTGAGCCGCGGCCACACTTCACTGAGGCTCTCGCCGTGGAGCCGTCGCATGAGGACGTACCCCCAGCCGCCGAACTCGCCGCTCGCCAGGACGGCGGGGGTGGGGATCGGCAGGCGACCGTCGACGGCCTTGAGCACGTCTCGTTCGACCGACATCTCGGGTAGGTAGACCTGGGGGAAGAGCTTGAGCACGTGGTCGTGACCTGCGGCGTAGACCGGGAGGGAGCCGTCGGGGAAGCGTTCGACGGTGGTGTTCAGGCCCAGGTGGTCGCAGAGGGCCAGGACGGCGGGCCGGAGCAGGACCTCGTCCTTGGCGATGGCGTCGAGCAGGGCTCGGTGTCGGCGAGGGGGAAGACCACGCGTGGAACCTAAGGGCGTCGGGCTGGCGGGTCGATCGGATTACCCGGTCGCGATGTCATCCACATGATCTTTCCGTTGAGCGTCACGATGAACTCGGTTCCATGACTGCTCACGCCGCGGAGGTACCGATGCTGCAAGGATTCATCGACTTCCTGGACGACTACCTGGAAAGAACCGGCATCAGCGGACTCATCAGGGGAGTACTGGGAGTCCTCGCCTTCGCGAGTCTCCTGAGCGCGATTTTCGGCACGATCGCCATCAAGGCCGGCGCGCTGGTCATCGCCACCATGTGCCTGCTCGGCGTCCTGCTGATGTTGACCACGCACCACAGGACTCTCCGCGCCCAGGCGAACGAACACCGCCTCCTGCTTTCGCGGTACTGCGACGTGGTCACCAGTCGGATGAATCCGACGTGGCACATCCACCGCTGGTCGGAGGCTGTCGACATCGCGCCGAACGGTGACGTCCTCGGCAGCGTCACGATCCACGCCAGTGTGGAGGCGGAGGCGCTGCACTTCCTCCGCGTGTGCCTGGGGCCCAACTGGGCGCAGCCTGAACGCACACGGCGAAAGGTCCGCGTGAGCATGACGGGCTTGGAGATCATGGGAACAGGGAGCGGTCGGTGGAGCGAGACCTCCCGCTGGCAACCGGACGGCAGGCTGGAGATCCTCGCCCACTGCGTTTCGAAGCCGCCAGGGCTGGGTGACCAGATCAGGCTGCGCCTGGAGTACGAATGGCCTGGCAAGTGCGTTCCGCTGATGCGACACGACAGGCTGGACGAGTTCGTCTGCCTGTTCAGCCGCGACCTCGACCAGTTGGACTACCGGATCACCTTGCCGGTCGGCACCCGAGCGAAGTACGACCCGGTCGGCTTGGACAAGGACAACTTCGACCTGTCCCTGTACACCGCGAAGCACAAACGCCCGGTCGTCGAACTGGTCGCCCGAGACGTCGACGCCGACCACCGCGTGGGCATGCGCCTCGACCTCCGCTAACCGCCCACCCGTTCCGCGTCGTGCGCATCCAGCACGCGCAGCAGTAGCGATTCGAGCACTGCCCGTTCCTCCTCCGACAGCACCGCAAGCGCTTCCCCCTGCGACTTCTCGGCGATCGGCCGGATGCGCTCGACCAGTGCCTTCCCCTGCTCCGTGAGCACGATCCGGTGCCGCCGCCGGTCCACCGGGTCCGCCTCACGGGCCAGCAGGCCGCGCTCCGCGAGCTTGTCGAGCTTGTCGATCTTGCCGACGAGGTGGCTCTTGTCCATGTCGAGCGGATCGGCGAGGCACTGCTGGGAGGTCGGGCCGAAGTCGTCGAGGGTCACGAGCAGGCCGTACTGGGGCAGGAGGAGGTCGTCAGCGGCCAGGACCTCCTTCAGGCGCCTGACCGTGCCGGTGGGCGGCACGGCGCCGTTCGCCGAGTCCGCCCAGGCGGCGAAGGACTTCTTCACCTCGCACAAGCGCGGCAAGGTCGTCATCACGTTCTGACGTCCTCGGCCTCGATCAGTCTCGGGAACACCGGCCTGATCGGGGCCCCGTCGCACTGCGCCGCGATCCGGGCCGCGGCCGACGGCAGGAACGGCGTGAGGTGCTCGGCGACGTCCCGGCAGGTCGCGAGCAGCTCGCCCAGGACCCGCGGCAGCTCCGGGCTCCCCTGCTTCGCCAGCACCCACGGCTTCGTGGCCTGGACGTACCGGTTGGCCTCGTCGCCGATCCGCGTCACGGCCTCCACCGCACGGCGGAAGTCGAACCCCGCCAGTGCCCGGTCGATCGTGTCCGCCGCGTCGGCACGGGCTTCCCGCAACGCCGTGGCACCGGGGTCGTCGCCCTCCGCGGGACCGAACTTCGCGATCATGGACACCGTGCGGTTGACCAGGTTGCCGAGGTTGTTCGCCAGGTCCTCGTTCGCGCGGGCGACGAGGCGTTCCGCGGTGAAGTCCGTGTCTCCGGCCCGCGCCACCTCGCTGAGCAGCCACCACCGCACCGCGTCCGAACCGTGCCCATCCACGACCTCCGCCGGGTCGTCGGCGTTCCCCTCGGACTTGCTGATCTTGCGCCCGCCCGCTGTCAGGTACTCGTGGACGAAGATCGTCGTCGGCAGAGCGATTCCCGCCGACAGCAGCATCGCGAGCCAGTACACCGCGTGGAACCGGATGATGCCCTTGCCGATCACGTGCACCCGCTCGGGGCAGTCGGCCCACCAGTGCCGGAACCCGGCGTCGTCGGTGCCGTAGCCGGGGCCGGTGAGGTAGTTCGCGAGCGCGTCGAACCAGACGTACACGACCTGGCCGGGGTCGCCGGGCACCGGGACGCCCCAGCCGCGGGCCCGGTCCGTGCTGCGGCTGACGCTGAAGTCCTCCAGCCCGGACCGGAGGAAGGACAGCACCTCCCGCTTGCGCGACAACGGTTCCACGCGCACCACGTCGTCCTCGACGAGCCGCTCCAGCCGGTCCTGGTACCGGCTCAGCCGGAAGAACCAGTTGTCCTCGGTCACCTCCTCCGGCACGGTCCCGTGCTCGGGGCACCTGCCGTCGACCAGTTCGTCCGGCCGGTAGAACACCTCGCAGCCCACGCAGTACAGCCCGGTGTAGCTGCGCCGGTAGAAGTCCTCGGCGCACGCCTCCCACAGCTTCACCACACCGGGCGCGTGCCGCGGGTCGGAACTCGTGCGGACGAAGTCGTCGAACTCCAGCTCCAGGGCCTTGCCGAGCCCCGCGAACCGCTCGGCCACCCTCGCGACGTACTCGGCGGGCCCGATCCCCTCCGCCTCGGCGCTGTGGACGTTCTTCAGCGCGTTGTCGTCGGTCCCGGTCTGCGCCCGCACCTCGTCACCGCGCTGCCGCCGGTGCCGGGCCAGCACGTCGACCTGGACGAGCTCCAGCGCGTGCCCGATGTGGGGTTTCCCGTTGACGTACGGGATGGACGTCGTCACGTAGTAGCGGCTCATCGCTACCTTCCCAGCCCCTGCTGCACGAGGACGGCCCCAGGGGCCTCCTCGTCGGCGGGTCAGGACGTGCGGAGGAGGCCGGA